>CAKZYH010000228.1 GCA_937884725.1 uncultured Paracoccaceae bacterium | reverse complement strand
GCCGCAGCTCGTTCAAATCTTCTTCTTGTTCTTCGCGCTGCCCGAGTTCGGCATTTTGCTGTCGCCGTTTCAAGCCGTCTTGATCGGGATGACCATAAACGCCGGGGCGTACCTCACCGAAATTCAGCGGGCCGGCTTCATGTCGATCCAGTCGGCGGAGCTTGAAGCGGCGGAAACGCTGGGGTTTTCGCGGGTGCAGACCGTTTGGTACGTGATTGCGCCGCACATTGTGAAGACGCTCTATCCGGCGCTCTCCAACCACTACATCATCATGACGCTCGGCACCTCCATGGCCGCGATTTTCGGCGTGGAGGAGGTGACCGGTCGTGCGCTGAACGCCAACGCGATCAGCTTCCGCTCGTTTGAGATCTTCTCGATTACAGCGCTGATTTATATCGGGCTGACAATTGTCGCCTCTTTGATTCTGTATCTGCTGGGGCGGTGGCTGTTCCGGGTGAAAGCGCGGGCGCTTTGACCGATGCTTGAACGCCTCATCGACGAAGCGCCGCGCTTCTACACGTACTGGAACATGATTTTCCTCGCCGAAGCGGCGATGAATACGCTTCTGGTGTCGTTTTTCGGCTGCTTCATTGGGTATGTGGCGGGCTTTGTTGTCGCGACGCTGCGGGTGTCGCGCATCAACACATTTGCTCCGGGGCGCTGGCTGTTGATCATCTACACCGAGGGGGTCCGGCGTATCCCGTTCCTGGTGCTGATGTTTTGTGTGTTCTTCGCGTTTCAGCTGTCGGGGGCGGAGCTTTCGCTGTTTGTGATTGCGACGACGGCGGTGGCGCTGCGCATGTCGGCGCTGGCGGCGGAGAACGTGCGCGCAGGCTATGAGGCGATCAATCCGCGTCAGTGGGATGCGGCGATTGCCATGAACATGTCGCCGCTGTCGGCGCTGTTTCGGATCATCTTGCCGCAGGCCTGGCGGGTGATCCTGCCGCCGTCGACGATCCATACCGTGAGCATGATCAAGGAAACTTCGCTGATTTCGCAGATTGGTTTTTTGGAGCTGACATTTGCAGCGCGCGTGCTGACTCAGCGCGGGTTCTCGGCGCTGATTTGTTTTGGGACGGTGCTGATCCTGTACTTCATCATCTCGTGGTCGTTCCAACGCGTGGGGCGATACGCGGAGCGCAAGCTTGTGGAAGAGGCGCGCGGGAAGGCGGCTTTGCGCGGAGACAGCGCGCCGGCTGTGACGTCGGCGCCAGGGGCTGGCATGTGAGCGGCGATGTGACATGTGATGTGGCCGTTGTCGGCGCTGGAGACTCCGGCCGGCGCTGCGCGCTTTACTGCGCCGAGGCTGGTCTCGACGTGTGTCTTATCGACGAGAACAGCCATGGGACTCCGGATCGAAGGGCGTGGCTGCGGCTTGACCAAAGCGGCACTCCCGATGCGGCGGCGCTGAGGCGTGCGGGGGGGCGGACGCTGTTTTCGCACACGGTATGGACTGCGCTTGCGATGGATGAGCTGCCGACTGGTGGGGAAGGCTTTTGGCTGTCGGCGATGCATGCGGGCAGGGACACCGCGATCAAGGCCCGGGCTGTGGTTGATGCCACCGGCATGGGTGTCCGGGTCGTTCCGTTTGAAGGTTGGACCCTTCCGGGTGTGTTCGATTTTGACGACGCGTTTGGGTTTGGCGAAGCGCTGCCAGACGGACCGATCGTGGTCGCCGGCGCTGGCCTTGCGATCTACGCGGCCGCCGCGCACCTCGTCAGGGCGGGCGCCCCGCTCACGGCGGTGATTGACTTGGAGAGCGATGGTGTCTGGCGAGCTCGCCGGGGTGCGTTGCGTGCCGTGCCGGACGCGTTGCGGATGGCCATTCGGTGGCTGCGGACGATTAGAGGCGCCGGTGTTGAGGTGGTGCCAGGAGCGAGGGTGCGAGCGGCGCGCGGTGAGGGCGCTTTGGAAGCGGTTGTGGTCGAGTCCGTGGATGCCGAGGCCCGCGCGCTGGGTGAGCCGGAGCGCTCCATTGCAGCCGGTTCGCTCTTGGTGAGCCATGGGTTCATGCCGGGGGGAAACCTTGCGGCGCTGCTTGGGGCGTCGCGGCGCTATGACGAACGGTTCGGTGCGCCGATTCTGAACGTGGATGAGCGCGGCCGGACCAGTGTTGACGGACTTTTTGCTGTTGGTGGCGCCGCGCGAGGGCACAGCGTGGACGCTGGCGATGCTGCGTTGTGCGCGGCCGCTGTGGCGGCGGATTTTGGGGTTTCGGTCGATGAGGCGACTGTTGAGGCGGCGATGCGCGACCGTGACTGCCACGCACCGGCAGTTGCAGCTTTGCGGGATGCGGAACGGCTGCGCACGCCACTGATCAGTGTGATCCCGGCGACGACCACGATCTGCGCTTATGAGGGCGTGACTCGCGCCGATGTGGATGCTGCCGTCGATCAAGGCGCGGGGGATGTGAGCCAGCTGAAGCACTTTACGCGCCTCGGGATGGGGCCTTGCCGAGGGCGGCAATGCGGCGAGATCGCTGCCCATCTGATGGCGCAGAAGCTTGGCAAACCGCGCTCGGCCATGGGCTTGTTGACGCCCCGCCCACCGCTTCGTGCCGTGACGCTCGGCGATCTGGTGGGCGAGTTTAGCTACGCCGACATCCCAATTCCGGCGCCGGCACCGCTATGACGCAATCGCACATTCACGACCTTGGCGTTGTGGGCGCTGGTATTCACGGCGCCACCGTGGCGCTGTTTGCTGCGCGCGGGGGGATGGACGTGGCCCTTCTCGACCGCGGTGCGGTGTGCCGCGAGGCGTCGGGGGTGAACGCTGGCACGTTGACGATGCAAATGACCCGCGTTGCGCTGATCCCGTACGCGCTGGCTGGGCATCGGATGTGGGCGACGACCCGTGAATGGCTCGGCCATGACGTGGGCGTTGTGACCTGCGATGGGCTGTCGCTCGCCTATACCGAGGCGGAAGAGGAGCTTCTGGCGACGCGCGCTGCGCTGCGCCGCGAGGCAGGGGCGCCGATTGCGATGGTGACGCCCGCTGAGGCGCAGGAGATCGAGCCCGGCCTTGGCGAGGGCGTGCGCGCTGCCGCCCACTGCACAGTTGATGGCTACGCCGCAGCCTACCTCACCGGCCGCGCCTACCGGGTCGCGCTGGCGGAGGCTGGCGTTGCGATCCGCGAGTACATGCCCGTGAGTGCAGTGGAGCGCGAGGACGATGGCTTTGTGATCCGGGCGGCGACTGGGGCTATCCGGTGTCGGCGGCTCGTGCTGGCGGGGGGCGTGTGGCTTGAGCCGATGCTCGGCTGGTTGGGCGTGAAGTTGCCCATCAAGACGCTGGTGAATCAGCTTGCCGCGACGCAGCGGGTGCGGCCGGTGATGCGCACTGTCATTGGGATTGCGAGTGGGCTGTTGTCGCTCAAGCAGTTTCCCCACGGCAGCGTTGTGATCGGTGGTGGTTGGCAGGGGCTCGGGGGCCGGACAAAGCCGCGGGAGGGGTTTGCGCTGCTGCCGGACCGGCTGGTCGGCAATGTGCGGCTTGCGGTGCAGGCGATACCGGCGCTGCGGGAGGCGAAGCTGACGCGCGCTTGGGCGGGGCTGGAGGCGGAGACCGCCGACGCGATGCCGGCGGTGGGGCCTGTGCCGGGGGTGCCGGGGGCGTTCGTCTGCGGTTCGGTCCATTCTGGCTACACCAGCGGGCCTTACATTGCGAAGCTGCTCGCCGATCGCTTGCTGGGCCGTGAGCCCGCGCTTCCGCTCTTTCCCATCGACAGGCTGCTCCCTGAGGCGGGGCGCGACATGGCGGCGGCCTAGTGTCCGGCGCGGTGGTGACGGCGGGCCGCATGCGCGGGATCCACGCGGCGACTGTGACGCCATTGCGGGCCGATTTTTCCATCGATGAGGCGGCGCTAGAGGCTCATGTTGCCGCCTTGGCTGCGGCCCCAGGGATTGAGGGCTTTTTGATCAATGGCCATGCGGGCGAGAACTTTGTGCTCAGCGCCGATGAAAAGGCGCGGGTGGTCGATATTGCTCGGGCGGCGATACCGGATGGCCAGGTGCTATGTGCGGGGGTGAACGCTGAATCGAGCCTTGCCGCTGCGCAAGAGGCAGCGGCTGCGGAGCGGGCTGGGGCTGATGTTTTGCTGGTGTTCCCGCCCAATAGCTTTGCGCTCGCCCACCACGGCGGCGTTGTCGATCTTCACCACCGCCATGTGCTGGATGCCTGTGGGTTGCCGATCTTGCTCTACGGGGCGCCGGTGGGGGCGGGGCACATGGCCTATCGGCCAGAGACACTGTTGCGGCTTGCTGATGATCCGCGGGTGATCGGGATCAAGGAGGGCAGCTGGGAGGTGGCGGCGTACGAGGCCACATGGCGGCTGTTTGAGGGGCGGGACGATTTTGCGGTGCTCGGCTCGGGCGATGAGCACCTTCTGGCGAGCTACATGGTCGGCAGCGCCGGCAGCCAGGTGAGCCTTGCTGCGCTTGCGCCTCAACTGATTGTGGACTTGTTTGCCGCTGCGTCCGATGGGGAGTGGCAGCGGGCTCGGGGGCTGCATGATCGGGTGTATCCGCTTGCGAAGGCGATCTATGGCACCCATCCGGCGAGCCGGGCGACGGCGCGGCTGAAGGCGGCCCTTGCGCTTGTCGGAATTATTCCGGAGGCGACCGTGCGGCCGCCGCAACCGCCGCTGGGCAGCGCGGAAATCGCGGCGCTCACATCGGCCCTGGAAGCGGCCGGGATTTCGGTTTGATGGGCCTTAGGCTAGGTCAGCTCGGTCCAGACCTTTGACAGGGCCTCGAATACCATTTGCACCCGCGGGTCGGAGCGTTGGGCTTTGAGTGAGAGCAGGCTGAGCGAGGTTTCGATTTCGACCTGATCTGCGATGGCAAGCCCGTTGGCTTGCTTCTCGAAGAAGGCCAGTGAATCGCGGCAAAGGCTCAAGCCGAGACCGGAGCGAACCATCGCCAGCATCGACAGCTCTTGGTCGACGGTGGCGATGACGTTTTGCGTCAGGCCTCGGGCGGCGAAGATTTTGCTAAGGAGCCGGTTGTGCACCGAGGCTGGGAGGGTGCCGATCCATGGTAGCGCCGCAAGCTCGTCCCAGTCCTTGCCGCGCACCCTGTCGTCCCAGCCGCGGGGGGCGACGACGAGGTAGGAGAAGTGGGTGAGCGTCTTTTTGTAGACCTTGCGGGTGAGGTCGCCTGATGTGGTGCCTGAAATTGGTTCGAGTTCGCCGAGGTAGAAGCCGACATCGAGATCGCGGCGCAGGAGACGCGCCAGTATTTCGCCGCTGACGCCGTGGACGAGTTCTGTGCGCAGGCGCGGGGCGGATGAGGTCAACTCGGCGAGGAGGCCGCCGAGGCGGATGAAGTCTGGGTCGATGATCGTGCCCATGCGCACGACACCTTCGACCGCGCCGGTGAGGCTTTTGGCGCTGATGTCGAACTCGGCCATGGCGGCGAGGACTTTTTCGGCTTTGAGGGCGAGGGCGGAGCCGTCCGCGGTGAGTTCGAGGCCTTTATGGGTGCGCCGGAAGAGCGGGGTGCCGCAGGCCTGGGACAGGCGGCGTAGCTGCAGTGTGACGGCGGGTTGGGTGAGGTTGAGCGTGTCGGCCGCGCGTGTGACGTTTCCCTCCCGCGCAACGGTCACCAGCGCGGTGAGCGTGCGCAGATCGCCGACGTGGTTCATAGCGGCTCTCCCGACCAATGAATCAGAATTTTATAATGCTCTGCGTAACAAGTCATTGGATTATATCGCGTGATTCTCGCACGTTATGGTGTGATCGAGCCGGGAGAGCGCGACATGTCTGGGGATGCTTTCGATTACATCATCGTTGGGGCTGGCACCGCGGGTTGCCTGCTGGCGAACCGACTGAGCAAGGATCCAAAGAAGCGCGTCTTGCTGATCGAGGCCGGCAAGAAAGACAACTATATTTGGATCCACGTGCCGGTCGGGTACCTTTACTGTATTGGCAATCCGCGGACCGACTGGCTTTATGAGACCGAGGCGACGCCTGGGCTTAATGGCCGCTCACTGCGCTATCCGCGCGGCAAGACGCTCGGCGGCTGCTCGTCGATCAACGGCATGATCTACATGCGTGGGCAGGCGCGGGATTACGACCATTGGGCGGCGATGACTGGGGACGAGGAATGGTCCTGGTCGAATGCTGTGCCGGACTTCAAGGCTCATGAAGATCACTATCGCCTGGACAATGGCGCCGATCCGCAGACTGGGGGGAATAGTCGCTTTTCTGATTTGCACGGCGGCGACGGTGAGCTGCGGGTGGAGAAGCAGCGGCTGCGTTGGGATATTCTTGAGGCGTTCGCCAAGGCGGCCAATGAAGCGGGTATCGAATCGACTGATGACTTCAATAGCGGCGACAATGCTGGCGTCGGTTACTTTGAGGTGACGCAGAAGTCGGGTTGGCGCTGGAACGGGTCGAAGGCGTTCTTGCGGCCCATCAGCGACCGCGACAATCTTGTGGTTTGGACCGAGTGCCAAGTTGAGCGGCTGGCGTTTGACGCGACCGCGGATGGCGCGACGCGCTGCAGCGGAGTTGTCGTGCGCCGGGGCGGTGAAACGGTGACGGTGCGTGCCGCCGGCGAAGTGGTGTTGTCGGCCGGGTCGATTGGATCGCCGCAGATTTTGCAGATGTCGGGTATTGGTTCCGCGTCGCTGAGCCGGCGACACGGTATTGATGTCGTCGCGGACCTGCCGGGCGTTGGCGAGAACTTGCAGGATCACTTGCAGATCCGGGCGGTGTTTAAGGTGGAGAACGCCAAGACGCTCAACACGCTGGCAAATTCTCTGTTCGGTAAGGCGTCGATTGGGCTTGAGTATCTGCTCAATCGCTCCGGACCGATGAGCATGTCGCCGAGCCAGCTGGGCGCTTTTACGCGGTCGGACCCCAGCCGGCCTTACGCGAACCTTGAGTATCACGTGCAGCCGCTGAGCCTTGATGCGTTCGGCGAGGACTTGCATCCGTTCACGGCAATGACGGCGAGCGTGTGCAACCTCAACCCGACGTCTCGCGGCCATGTGCGGATCAAATCGAATCGGATGGATGACGCGCCTGAAATCGCGCCGAACTACTTGTCGACGGACGAGGACCGGACGATTGCAGCACAAAGCTTGCGTCAGGTGCGGCAGATTATGGCGATGCCGGCACTCCAGAAGTATAATCCGAAAGAGTGGAAGCCGGGGATTGAGTTTCAATCCGACGAAGAGCTTGCGAAACTTGCCGGCGACATCGCGACCACGATCTTCCACCCCACCGGCACTGCCAAAATGGGCCGTGATGATGATCCAAATGCCGTTGTCGACACACGTCTTCGCGTGCGCGGGATCGAAGGCCTTCGCGTGGTGGATGCGAGCGTGATGCCGGAGATTACCAGCGGCAACACAAACGCTCCGACACTGATGATTGCGGAGAAGGCCGCTCGTTGGATGCAGATGGCTGGATGAGCAGCCAGGTTTGGGGCGGCTGAGTGTGAAACATTCGTTCGTTTTTGTTGAAGTTTGGTTTGCGCGACGGGAAGACCCATTTCAGCCCGCGCCTGTCGCGCTGAATACTGCTTTCAAGGCAGTTGGTGATAAACTTTGGCGCAGTGACCGCCGCTGAGTTGGAACCCGATCCATGCGACACGCTCCCACTTCCCTGTTGCCGCTGAAGGGCGTGAAAGTGCTCGATTTCGGGCAATTCATAGCTGGCCCAGCGGTTGCGATGATCTTGGCTGATCTTGGCGCGACTGTGGTGCATGTGGATCCGCCGGGTGGGCCGAAGTGGGTGAGCCCTGCCAATGCTACGCTAAACCGCAACAAGATGATCGTCACCATCGACCTCAAAACACAGGAGGGCTTGGCGCAGGCGCTCGACCTTGTGGCTGAGGCAGATATTGTCATCGAGAACTTTCGGCCGGGCGTGATGAAGCGTCTCGGTATCGACTTTGCGGAGCTGCGTGAGGAGCGGCCCGAGCTGATCTCGCTGTCGATCCCGGGTTTTGCCTCCAACGATGAGCTGCGGCGCGACTGGCGTGCGTTTGAGAGCATCATCGCGGCGTGCTCTGGCGTCTTCACCGATATGGGGCTGAACCGTGTGTTGATGGGCGTCAATCCATCCTATTCGCCGCTGCCGCTATCGTCGGCCTATGGGACGATGCTCGCCGCATCCTCGGTGGTGCTGGCGCTGCAGTCGCGCGAGCGCACCGGTTATGGCGATGAAATTGAAGTGCCTCTCGCATCGGCGGTGATGGAGGGGCTCTGCTACAACTCCATCAATGTGCAGGGTTATCCCGACCGCTACAAAAGCCAGCGGGAAGCTGAGATTGAACGGCGGCGCGTTGAAGGTCTGCCGATGAACATCACCTACGATGAGCTTCAGGAGCTGCTCGACCCGTTCTATCGCTCGTATAAGTGCAAAGACGGGCGAATGTTTTACGTCGTCTGTCCAAGCCACAAGAACCACGCCAAACGTTGTCTGAAGACACTCGGGATTTACGATGAACTTGTCGCTGAAGGGCTGACTGAAGAAGACGATACGTACTTGCCGATGTCGGAATGGACGTCTGAGGTTTCGCTGGGCGTTTATCCGCTGCCCAAGGCATGGGCGGACAGAATTGCTGAGCGCATGAAAGAAGTCTTCATGACGCGCACATCGAAGGAGTGGGAACGGATTTTTGGCCGCGGCCGCTTTCCTGGCGCGCCGCAGCGCTGGCTGCAGGAGTGGATTAACGACGACCACGCCGAAACGACTGGACTGATGATCGAGGTGGAGGACCCTGAGTTCGGCACCATGATCCAGCCGGGGCCGATGGTGTGGCTCGAGGAAAGCGGCGAGGAGATGCTGACGCCGATGCCGCGCCGGTGGGTCGGGGTCGACACTGCGCTGCGGGAGTTTCGACGTATGCCCACCAAGCTGCCGCGCCCGCGGCGCAGCCGGCAGAAGGCGGGCTGGCTGGATGGCGTGCGAATATTGGACCTGTGCAACGTCATCGCGGGGCCGCACTCGGTGACGTATCTGGCCCGGTTTGGCGCCGAGGTCATTAAGCTCGATCCGGCGAAACCAAAGTATGACGCCTGGAATACTGTGATCTTCAGCTTGTCGCACGGTCGGGGCAAGCGCTCGGTGCTTGCGGACATGACCACCAAGGATGGGCGCGAAATCTTTGAAAAGCTTGTCGCGTCGGTGGATGTCATTGTGTGGAACGCGCCCGATCGGCAGATCCGGGAGATGGGGTTGGACGCGGAAGGGCTGAAGGCGCTGAACCCTGAAGTCATCTTATGCCAGCTCGATTGCTTTAGCGGTGTGAGGCCAGGGCCGCGCACCAACTATCTGGGTTACGACGACTTGGTGCAGGCGACGACCGGGATTATGACGCGCTTTGGCGGGAGCATGGAGACCCCTGAGGAACACGCACATGTGGGCACGATCGACGTGATGTGCGGTTTTGGCGGCTCCTTGGGCGTCGCGACGGCGCTCTACCAAAAGCTAACGTCGGGGCGGACCGGCCGCCCCAAAACATCTTTAGCCGCTTTGGCTGGACTGGCACAGATTTCGTTCTGTTATGACTATGAGCGGCGGGGGCTGTTCGATGAACCCTCGGGGCGGGAAGTCAATGGAACCGGTGCGTTGGAGCGGTTTTACTATACGGCTGAGGGATTCATTCTGCTGAGCGCCTATGAGTGGGAGTTGCCTAAGCTTGATAGCGTTGAGGGACTGCACGGCATTGCCGACGTGAAGTTTGAAGATCGGGCGGCGTTTCTCGCGGCGGCTTTTGGCGGATTGAGGGCGGAGGACTGGCGCGAGCGTTTGGTTGCGGCCGACATTGGCGCAACGGTTTGCGAGAATATTGAGAGTATTCGCGCGTACAATAGTCGCCCGGCCGATGGCACTCCTGGGACGCACAACGGGAGTTACTCATTTTCGATTTACCAAGACCATCCCAGTGGACACGTGGTCACTCAACTTGATCCGTTCGCGATCCGGCCGGCCTACGGTATGATTTACCCATTAGAGCCGTCGGAAAAGTTTGGCGCGTCGACGCGAGAGGTGCTGATAGAGCTTGGCTATTCTGAAGCGGATATCGACCGGATGATCGAAGAGGGCGATGTCAGTGAGAGCTGGAGCCGCGAATACTTGCCAAGTTGAGATTTCATGAAGGCATGACCTAGGCTGTCTTCGCGGTGGTTCTTCGCTCGATCGAGATCGCGCCGCTGCGGATGAGTAGCGCAGTTCTGGTCTCGAATTATAGAGCCGCTCGCGTCGTCATAGCGTCATCCGCACGGTGTTGTCTGGCGGGTGCGGTTGAGTTTTGCGTGGAATGTACCGCATGGACTACAGAAGCTGGCGTCAGCGGCCACGCTCCAACGACGTCGATTGTGAGCGCAGACAATGCGAACTAGATGGCCTGCGTGATGGGAGGACAGGAATGAATAACCTCATGGATATCACAAGGCGCAATGTCCTGAAGGCGGCCGGCGCTGTGACGGCATCGGCAACGTTGCTGGGGGCCGGCACGGCTTATGCGGCGCCGCGCAAGGGCGGTACGGCACGGTTTGGCATTGGCGATGGCAGCACGAGCGATACGCTCGATCCGGCCAAAACGGCCTCGACGTTCTCCCAGCTCGTTGTTTTTGGTGGGCTTGGCAACACGCTGACGTCAGTGGCGCCGAACGGCGATCTCGTCCCGGACTTAGCCGAAAGCTGGGAAGATGCCGGCCGTGCGAAGCAATGGGTGTTCCGCTTGGTGCCTGGAGTGGAGTTTCACAACGGCAAATCGCTGACGGCGCAGGATGTGATCGCGACGATGGACTACCATCGGCGGGAGGACAGCGGATCGGGAGCGCGGACAATTGCGCAGACAATCGCGCACATGAAGGCCGACGACGACCAGACCATCATCTTCGAGCTGGTCGAGCCGAACGCGGACTTCCCGTTCCTGGTGAACACCTACCAGCTGGTCATTATGCCCACTGACGCGGACGGTAACGTTGATCCCACAAGCGGGATCGGCACCGGGTCGTACCGGTTGGGCACTTTCGAGGCGGGTCAGCGCGCGCGGCTGGAGCGCTTCGAGAACCACCACCACGCAGATCGCGGCTGGTTCGATGCTGTCGAGTTGGTGCTGATTAACGACGATGCGGCTCGTCAGGCAGCTTTCCTGACCGGCGAGGTGGACATCATCAATCGCGTGCCGCCCGATTCGGTCTCGCGGCTTTCGCGCTCTCCGAAGGCGCAGATTGTTGAGGTCACCGGAAACCAGCACTTCGTGTTTCCGATGCACGTCGACACGCCGCCGTTCAACGACCCTGATGTGCGCCTTGCGCTCAAGCTTGCCATTGATCGGCAGGCGATTGTTGATCGTGTGTTGATGGGCCACGGTGCGGTCGCGAACGATCACCCCATCGGCCCCGCTAACACCTACTTTGCTGACGATTTGGAGCAGCGGGCCTACGACCCGGATGAGGCACGGCATCATCTGAAGAAGGCGGGCCTGGAAAACCTGACGGTGGACCTTTCGGTGTCCAACGCCGCGTTCCCGGGCACTGTGGACACCGGAGTGCTGTACAAGGAGGCGGCCGAGAAAGCCGGCATTGAGATCAACTTGGTGCGCGAGCCGTCTGACGGATATTGGTCGAATGTGTGGTTGAAGAAGCCGTTTTGCGCGTCCTACTGGGGCGGGCGGCCGACTGAAAACTGGATGTTCAGCACAGCGTACGTCGCGGGCGCGGCTTGGAACGAGACGCGTTGGTCGAACGAGCGTTTTGCAGAGCTTCTGCAGATGGGGCAGACGACTACGAACCCGGACGACCGCCGCGGAATCTATCGCGAAATGCAGAAGATCGTGCGCGATGATGGCGGCTCGCTGATCTTCGCCTACGGCAACTATATCGATGCCGCATCCGATGCTGTAGGCGTGCCTGAGAGCGTGTCGAACCAGTATGAGCTAGACGGTTTCCGCGCCCTCGACAGCTGGTGGTTCAAGTGAGACCGTTTGCGCTGCCGGGGGTTTGTTCCGCCGGCAGCGCCTTGCGTTACTGGCCGCTCGGCTGCTGATCGCGCGGTTGGCCTGTGGGTGCACTCATCCTGCGGCGGATCGCGCTTGCGCTACTTGCCTTGGTGCTGATCTCGCTGGTCGTATTCGCCAGCGTTGAGTTGCTTCCTGGCGACTTTGCCGATGTGATCCTAGGCCAAAGCGCAACGCCAGAGGCGGTGGCCGCATTGCGCCAGGGCCTTGGCCTCGATGAGCCTGCCGTCGGCCGGTACCTGGGGTGGGTGAGCGGAGCACTGCAGGGCGATTTTGGTCAGTCGCTAGCGTCCGGCCGCGCGGTTTCGGAGCTGATTGGCGGCCGTCTGGTCAACACGGGGTTTTTAGCCGCGTATGCTGCCATCGTCGCGGTGCCGTTGTCGGTCACGCTGGGCGCCGTTGCCGCCCTTTATCAAAGCTCGTTTGCGGACCGGGTGATCAACATTCTGTCGCTGGGCTTCATCTCGCTGCCTGAGTTTTTCGTCGGCTACGTTCTCATTTTGGTGTTTGCGGTGAACTTGGGGGTTCTGCCGAGCCTCGCGCTTTTGACGCCGGAGATGAGCTTTGGCGAGATGCTCGTTCGCACGCTGCTGCCGGCGATGACTTTGGTGATGGTTGTGACCGGCCACATGATGCGCATGACGCGCACCGCACTCGTGGACATCCTGTCCCGCCCGTACATCGAGATGGCTGAGCTGAAGGGCGTGGGGCGGGCGCGCATCGTGTTTTGGCATGCTCTGCCGAACGCGGTCGGCCCGATCGCCAACGTGATCGCCATCAATCTTGCTTACCTCGTGGTTGGGGTTGTCGTGGTGGAGGTGGTGTTTGTTTATCCCGGCATCGGCCAGCTATTTGTGGACAGCGTGTCGAGCCGTGACCTGCCGGTGGTGCAGGCGTGCTGCCTCATCTTTGCGTCGGTCTATATCATCCTCAATCTGTTGGCGGACGTGGCGCAGCTGTTGTCCAACCCGCGCCTGAGGCAGCCCAAATGAGCGTGGTGACCGGCCGCCGCGCGAGGCGTTCGATGTCGGTTCCGGCATGGACCGCTCGGATCTGTGTCGGCGTCATTGCGCTCTACGCATTCGTGACAGTGTTCGCGCCTTTGCTGTCGCCATACGGCGAGACCGAGATCGTGGGCGCACCGTTTGAGCCCGCGAGCAGTGAGTTCTGGATGGGCACAGACAACCTCGGCCGCGATATGCTTTCGCGCCTTATTTGGGGGGCGCGCAACACCGTCGGTGTGGCGCTCGCGGTCACCGTTCTGTCGTTCGTGATCGGCGGGACACTGGGCCTAATGGCTGCTGTACGCGGCGGCTTGGCCGATCAGGTGCTCTCGCGGGTTGCCGACGCGCTCATGGCGCTGCCGCCGTTGGTGTTGGCGCTGTTGCTGTTGACGGTGTTTGGGACAGGCTTTGCGAGCTTGGTGACCGTCATTGCGCTGATTGATGCAACGCGGGTTTTTCGCGTGGCCCGCGCGGCGGGGCTGGACGTCGCGTCGATGGACTATGTGGAGGCGGCGCGAATTCGGGGCGAGGGGCTGTTCTCCATTATCGGACGCGAGGTGCTGCCGAACGTGAAAGCGCCGCTGACGGCGGAGTTCGGCCTTCGTTTTTGCTTTGTGTTCCTGTTTATCGCCACGCTCAGCTTTCTGGGGCTGGGGCTTCAGCCGCCGGCTGCCGACTGGGGCGGTATGGTCCGCGACAACGCCTCGCTGGTGCTCTACGCTGAGCTAACGCCGCTCTACCCGGCGCTTGCGATGGCCGTCCTCACCGTGGCGGTCAACCTTACGGTCGACCATGTGCTGAAGCGTGCGGCGGACCCGCGATCATGACGGGTGCTGGTCCGATTATGCGGATCCGCGGGCTCAGCGTTGAGAGCGCGGCGGGGCAACGCCTCCTCAGCGATGCAGACCTGGAGGTTGGGCGGGGCGAGTTGGTGGGGTTGGTCGGTGCGAGCGGGGCCGGAAAAACCACGCTCGGGCTCGCTGCGCTCGGCCATGTGCGGCGTGGGTGCAGGATTGTTGGCGGTCAAATCCTGCTGGGGGATGAGGACCTTGCAGTGGCATCGCCGCGCCGGTTGCGTGAGCTCCGGCGAACGCGGCTCACCTATGTGGCGCAAAGTGCGGCGTCGGCCTTTAATCCAGCGCATCAGCTGATGCCGCAAATCGTTGAAGGGGCCGTGCGGTATGGTCTGACGAGCTGCACGGAGGCGGTGCGCGAAGCGCTTCACCTGCTGGAGCGGTTTGATGTTCCCGATCCCGTGACGTTCGGCGCGCGTTACCCGCACCAAGTGTCCGGCGGTCAGCTTCAGCGGGCGATGATAGCGATGGCGATGCTGTGCCAGCCGGACATTGTCGTGTTCGATGAGCCGACGACGGCGCTCGACGTTGCGACACAAGCTGAAGTTCTGGCCGTCATTGGCGAAGCGGTGTCGATGACTGGCGCGTCGGGCATTTACATCTCCCACGATTTGGAGCTGGTCGCGCGCGTCGTGGACCGGGTCAGTGTGGTGGATGGCGGTCGCGTGGTCCGAAGTGGCCCCACCGCACAGGCTCTGGCCGCGATTGCGCGGGACCAAACCGGCGCGACCCTTGATGCTGACGACGGTCCGGCTAACGCGACCTGCGACGCCATCCTGGCGCTGGATGGGATTGTTGCGGGATACAGCGCAACCCCGGTGCTGCATGGAGTGTCGGTCAGCGTTCCGGCAGGTGGAGCGGTCGGCTTGGTGGGGCGGTCGGGATCGGGGAAAAGCTCCATCGCACGGGTGGTGACGGGACTGCTGCCGCCCACCGCCGGCACGATCGCGTTCGAGGGGCGACGGCTCGATCCCCGGTGGTCAAAGCGGGCGCGATCCGACCTTGCTGCGATCCAGCTTGTTTATCAAAGCCCCGATACGGCGCTGAACCCCAGCCAGACCGTAGAGCGGATCATTTCGCGACCGCTAGAGATAGCGGGCGGTCTGTCAAAAGACGCGCGGCAGGAGCGCGTGCGTGAGTTGTTGGACGTGATGGGGCTTCCGCCGGCAGAGTTTTTAGGTCGACGGCCGGGCACGCTGTCGGGGGGGCAAAAGCAAAGGGTCGCCATTGCGCGTGCTCTGGCGAGCGAACCGCGGCTTTTGGTGTGCGATGAGATCACCTCCGCGCTTGATGCCGATGCGGCTGACCTTGTGATCGACCGGCTTGCGGAGCTGCGGCGCACCCACAGCATTTCATTGCTGTTTATCAGCCATGAACTGGCCATGGTACGCGCCATCTGCGACCAGGTGGTCGTGCTAGAAAGCGGCCGCGTTGTGGAAGCTGGACCGACCGATCAGGTGTTTACGAACCCGCAAAGCGTGGTGACACGCCATCTCATTGACGCCGATTTGCGCTATGGGACGGTATCGTCAACGACGCGTGAGGTGCCGGTCCAGTGAGCGGGAGTGGAGAGGCGAGGGCAGCCGTGGCTGCACCGGCATCGGTTGCCGCGCCGATCACGGTGATTGCCGTCCTCATGGTGTTCACCATGTCGATGGACCTATACCTGCCGACCTTTCCTGAACTCACAGAAGCTTTGTCCACAACGCCGACCATGGTGCAGCTGACGCTAACGCTGAACCTTGTGGCGTATGCGCTCGCGACGTTGGTCCACGGGTTGCTGGCCGACCGTTATGGTCGCCAGAGAGTGCTTTCCGCCGGGCTCGTGACCTTTCTGGCTGCGAGCCTTGTGTGCATGTTGGCGCCGACAATCTCGTGGCTGCTTGCGGGCCGTGTCGGGCAAGGGCTGGCGGCCAGCACGGGAACGGTGCTGACCGCGCTCATTTTGCGCGAGTTGTTCGACGATGAGCGGGCCCAGCGCTGGCTTTCTGTGATGGCAATTGCGGTGGGATTTGGACCCGCGGTGGCGCCTCTGGTTGGGGCGGTGGTGGCAGACAGTTTTGGCTGGCGGGCCAACTTTGGTTTGCTGGCCGCGTTGGCTGGCATCGGCTTTATCGCGGTGTTGCGTTTCGTGCCGGAAACGCGCCCGAGGGGGCAGTCGGTGCCTTCGGCCGGCACGGTTGTTCGGCGTTATGCCGCCGTTTTCAGGAACGGTTTATTTCAACGCTACCAGCTGCTTAACGCGTTAAGCCTTGCGGCTTTGTTTGCTTTTGTGACGGCGGCGCCGTTCGTATTTATCGGAACCTTTGGTTTGACGCCGACACGCTATGCGATGCTGCATGGCGCGCTTGTGATGCTGTATATTATTGCCGCCATCACCAATGGAGTCTTGGCGGGACGGGTTGAGCCCATCCGAATGATACAGTTGGCGCTTGTCATCGGGTCGGTCGGGATTGGCACGCTGATCGTTGGCGCAGTGCTGTTCGACCCAAGCCTGGTCACTGTGCTGCTGGGGATGGCGTTTTGCGCGGTGGCGATGGGGCTTTTGATGGCCAACGCTTGGCTCTTGCTGCTTAACGCGGTTGCCCCAAGCGAGCGGGCGACGGCGTCGGCACTGTCGAGCTTTTCGCAGATGCTGATCGCCGCGGTGGCGAGCCTTGCCGTTGCGATGCTGCCGGCGGGGTCTTTGTGGGCGATGAGCCTGGTCGTCAGCCTTTGCTTGGCCGGCTGCCTTTGTGCTTATGCGTTTCTCGGGCGTAGGTCATCAGGGCGAACATCACCGTAAGCCTAAAGTGGTATAGATTCAGATGTATACTTTAATTTTCGTTTGAAAATCGCGTTTTTACTCTGTTTGATTGGAGGTTTTGCCGCGGTAGTGCCCACACAGCAGGCACGGTTGCGGTTAAGCCAAAAGGCGGCGGACTGTGCCGATGTCGGCTTCGTCAAAACCATGGCCGGAGCCCGGCTTGATGCGCGTTTCAGCGGCAGCGCCCATGGCTTCTAGCACGCGGGCGCTGTCGTGGACCCGCGCGAGCGGGATGTGCGGGTCGTCCTCGTGGCAGGAGAGGTAGACCGGCACACCGTCGAGGCGGGCGGTGTAGTCGAACGCTTTGTCAGGAAAGCCGCGGATGGTTGGCTTTTGCGGTGCGTCTGAGGTGCCGGCGAGGCCGGCGGACAGGCCGATGATTGCGGCGAGGGGGGCGCCGCGGCGTGCGGCTGCCTCTAAGGCGAGACACCCGCCTTGGCTAAAGCCGAGAAGCACAATCTGCTGGGGCGAAAACCCTTCCTCAAGTGCGGCCTGAGTGGCGCGGTCGACAGCGGCGAGGGCTGAATTGAGCCAGGGTTCGAGCGTTTCGGTGGGTGCAAGAAAGCTCGTGGGCCACCACGAGTGGCCTGCGGCCTGGGGCGCGAACGCGGCGACGTCCGGAAGGCCTAGAGCGCCGGCAAGTCCCAGCATCTGGTCGGCACTGGCGCCGCGCCCGTGCACCAGGATGAGCACCTTCCGCGCGATCGCCGCTGTTGGGCCGGCGCGCAGAAGCGCACCACCGCCATGCGGGTCGGCCAAGGGATCGACGTTGAGGCCAGCTGTCACGCCGGCACTCGGATCGGCGGGAGGATCTTTTCGATCCGGTCGCGCACGGCTTCATAGCGCGGCGGCAGCTTTAATGTCTGGCCCAGTGTTTCAACGGGCTCGTCGGTGGCAAAGCCCGGGGGATCGGTGGCGATTTCGAACAGCACACCACCGGGCTCGCGGAAGTAGATCGCGTCGAAGTACTGGCGGTCGATGACCGGCGTCACATCGAGGCCGGCAGAGGCGACGCGCTCGCGCCAGGCGAGGTGCGTTTCATGGTCCGGCACGCGGAAGGCCACGTGGTGGAACGTGCCAGCGCCCATGGCGCCCGGCACGCGTGTCTCGGCGCGCAGGAGATCAACGGTCGTGCTGTCGGTGGTTTTGAAGCGCAGGCGCTGCCCATGGTCGTCACGCTCTTCGCCCATCGCGGTGAGGCCCATCACATCGGTGAGCACGCGGGCGGAGGGCTCCGGGTCGCGCACCCACAGCGTGATGCCGGCGATGTGGCCGTAGTCCTGGCCAGGACGTTCGACAATTTCGAGGGGCATGCGGTCGGGGTCGGCAAATGTAATCACGCTCTCGCCGAACCGCTCCACGGGGCCGACGAAGTCGATGCCGTGTTCGGCCAGCATCTCGGCAGCATCGCCGATCCCACCAGCTGGCGCGCTGAGCGCCATGGCGCTGGCCATCCCGGGGCCGGCGCGGCCTGGACCTGCATCCACGAACGGGAAGAAGGTGATGATGGTGCCCGGTGAGCCGGCGTGATCACCGTAGTAGAGGTGATAGGTGCCGGGTTCGTCGAAGTTGACTGTGCGCTTCACCAGTCGGCGGCCGAGGCTTTTGACGTAGAAGTCGATGTTCTCTTGCGGAGAGGCGCACATGGCCGTCACGTGGTGAAGGCCGGGGATTGCAGTTTGCATAGGTCTAACTCGTGAACGCGTTGCCGCCCGTGGCCCGGCGCGGTTTGCCGATGTCCTCTGGCAGCGGGATGAACTCTTCTTCGTCGCCCGGAACAGTCTCGAACCGGCAGCGACGCCACTCTTCCTTTGCCTGCTCGATGCGCTCCGGACGGCTGGACACGAAATTCCACCAAATCCAGCGGGGGCCTTCCATGGGCTCACCACCGAAGAGCATGACGCGGGCGTTGGTGACGGCGTTGATGACGATCTGGTCGCCGGGGCGCAGGATGAGAAGTTGGCCCGGTGTAAAGCGCTGTCCGGCCACCTCAATTTCGCCATCGATGGTGTAGAGCGCGCGCTCGGGCACGGTTGGTTCGATGGGCGTGCGCGTCCCGGCGGCGAGCTGGATGTCGGCGTAGAGCGTTTCGGAGGGCGCGGCGAGCGGCGAGGTGGCGCCGAACGCGCTGCCGGCGATCATGCGCGCGCTAAAGCCAGCGGCCTCCACCACGGGAAGTTCGGTTTTGCCGTGGTGGGCGAAGTCTGGGTCGCTTTCTTCCAGGTGTGCCGGCATCGCCATCCAGGTTTGGATCCCGAAGAGCTTTTGCCCGTTTGCGCGGCGCTCCTCGCTGGTGCGCTCGGAGTGGACGATGCCGCGGCCGGCCGTCATCCAGTTCACCGCACCGGGCTCGATGGAGAGGTCGGTTCCCAAGCTGTCACGGTGCCAGATTTGGCCCTCGAACAGGTAGGTGAGGGTCGACAGATTAATGTGCGGATGGGGGCGGACATCGATCCCCTGATCGGTGAGGAACTCGGCGGGGCCCATCTGGTCGAAGAAGATGAACGGGCCGACCATTTGGCGCTTCACGCTGGGCAGCGCGCGGCGGACGACCATTTCGCCAAGGTCGACAGCGCGGGGGACGATGAGCATTTCGATGGCGTCGACGCTGGCGGTATCGCCAGGGATGGGGTCGGGATGCTGGCTCCAGGTCATTTATCAGCCTTTTCAAATTCAACTCTGGCCGGAAGGTAGTGCTGAACATAGGGCGGTGCGTTGACAGTTTGGCGGATCGCCTCCTGCAGCTTGGCTTCCGCATCCGTGACGCGCTCGTGCTGGCGCAGGTGGTCGAGCCAGGATGCGGTGAAGAAAACTTCTCGCACTATGTCTTGCTCTTCGAGCGGTTGCATGAGGCGCCAGTTGTAACCGCCGTCGCGCAGGCGGCTAGTGCGAAGATCATTGATCAGCGCGTGGAAGGTTTCGCGCTGGTCGGCGGTGACTTTGTAGTCAACCGTGACCATGACGGGGCCTGCGTCGCCGGCGAGGGGAGGCACCGGTGGGGGGGCTGGCCAGTGGAGGCTGGGACTGCGGTCCACCCCGCCCTTGGTAAGGCGGATGGTGCGGGTGAGGACTGCAGTGACGGCGAGCGCCGCGGCGGCGATGAGGAGTGTTGGCGCGACGCCGACTGCCTCTGCCACAAGGCCCCATAGGATCGCGCCGCCCGTCATGGCGCCGAAGAAGGCGGTTAGGAACAGCGACAGGCCGCGGGCGCGAACCCAGTTGGGGAGGGAAGCCTGGGCCGACACTTGGAAGCTGGAGAGCGAGGCAATCCAGCTGGCGCCGGCGAGAAGGGCTGCTGGGACGGCGGCCCAGGGCGCGGGGGCCAGCGCAAAGCCAACCATTGAGGCGGCTGTGCCCAGACCGCCGACCATCACGACCTCGTCTGGACCGAGCCGCGCCCTCAGAAGCGGGAGCAATGCGGCGCCGCCGACAGCGCCCGCGCCGACGCAACCCAAGAGGATGCCGTAAAGGGGTGCACCGCCCTCGAGCACGTTGCGGGCGATGAGGGGGAGCATCGCCCAGAAGGCGGCGGCGAACACAAAGAAGGTGACTGCGCGCAGGATGGTGCGCTGAAGGTCAGGGCTCCTGCGGGCGTAGCGCAAGCCAGCGCCCATGGCAGGCAGCACGTGTTCTGGCGGAAGTGCGCCCTCACGTTTGGTTTCGCCGCGCCAGAGCCAGAGGGCCGCGATGACGCCGATGAAGCTGATCGCGTTGGCAAAGAACGGCGCGTAGAGCCCTACCGACACGATGAGTGCGCCGCCGAGCGCTGGGCCGATGGCGCGGCTCACGTTGACGCCCACAGAGTTGAGCGAGACGGCGGCGCCCAGCTGATCGCGCGGGACGAGCCCTGGTACGATGGCCTGCCAGGCGGGCGCCAGGAAGGCTGCGCCGGAGCCCAGGAGGAAGGTGAAGAGCAGGAGCAATTCCACCGTCATGGCGTCCGCCCAGACCACGGCTGCGAGGATTGTCGCCACCACTGTTTGAAGGAGGACTACCGTAAGGAGGAGGCGCCTGCGGTCGATGATATCGGCCAGCGCGCCGGCGGGGAGGGCGAACAGAAAGACGGGGAGCGTAGTTGCCGCTTGGACGAGCGCGACGGTGGCAGGGCTGGGGTCGAGCGTCGTCATCAGCCAGCCGGCGCCGACATCGTTCATCCAGGTGCCGACGTTGGAGATGACGGTCGCGATCCAGAGCATAGCGAAGACGCGGTTGCCCAGCGGCGCCCAGGCCGAAGGCGTTGGCGTTGTGGGTGTCGTCATTGGGGTGTCTCGCCAAGGGCTGAGCGCACGGTGACGGCCATGCCGGGGCGCAGAAGCGTATCGGGGTTGGCGACCTCAGCCCACACGGTGACGGCGCCCGTTGTTGGGTCCACCTCGGCGCTCGCGAAGCTGGGGCGCGTGGTCTCGGCGTAGGCGGCGCCGCCCGGAAGCTCGATGGTGAGGGTGATCTGGTTGTGCAGTTCGGACACTGTGTTTGCGCCGGCCTGGCGAAGTGTGTCGAGGCGGGCGGCGTAAGGGACGGCGTAGGCCACAAGCACTGGGTCGAGCGAAACGATTGCTGCGAGCGGTGAGCCGGCTTCAGCCTCCACGAATGCGCCAACGGCAACGGTGGGTCGGGAAATGTGCCCGGCGACTGGGGCGCGTATGACGGTGCGCTCCATGTCGCGCTCGGCTTGACGCAGCACAGCCTCTGCCGCTGCGAGCTGCGCAGCGGCGGCAGCGCGGTTGGTCTCCGTGGCGTCTCGCCGGGCAGCGCTCGCGACACCGCGGGTGGTGAGCTGGGCGGCGCGATCCGCCTCCTGCTCGGCTCCTGTGAGCTGGACTTGCGCGGCATCGCGTTGTGCGCGGGCGGCGGCGAGGGCAATTTCGGCATCAAACGGGTCGAGTAGGATGAGTGGTTGGCCGGCCTCGACCCTCTCACCACCGACAAACAGCACTTCGGCGATGACGCCGTCGAACTGGGTGGACACGACCGCGGTTTCCTTGGCTTCGATCCGGCCCTCGTAGCGCGTCACGTCTTGTGCGGCGGCTGACACGCTCGCGGCAATCGTGAGCAGCAGCGCGATGGCGAGGTTCTTCATGCTTGCGAACCAGTGTTGGCCGAATCCCTCGAGCGATCTTCTCTGGCGACGTCGAAGCTCTTGGCGTGCAGGCAGTGGGCGGCGGCGTCCGCCACGCTCATGCGCGACTTTGCCCACGACACCGCGGCTTCGCCTGCGAGCATTCCCGCCAGGCCCAGCAAGGCAATGATGGGCGGGGCCGGTGAGCGCGTGTTGAGGAGGGCGTACAGCCCGCCGACCAATAGGCCGATGGCGAGCGACACTGCATAGGGTTTCCAGTCCATCTACTTTGCCCCGCACGTGATCAAGGATGGAGCGCCCGGGGCGCCAAACATCGGCACGGGCGACCAGTCGGGCAGCTCCGGCAGCGGGGCGGGTGCGTGGGCGGCAAACCGGTCTTTGGCGTGAACGATCTTGCCGCCGCGCAACGTCATGTCGGCAGTGATGTCGGCGATCTGATCCTCCGCGATGGTGAAGTAATCGCGGTCGAGGACTGCGATGTCAGCGAGTTGACCGGCTTTGAGCTGGCCCTTGAGGCCGTTTTCGCGGCTGAACCACGCGCCGGCGGCGGTCCAATGGTGGAGCGCATCCGTGCGGCTGAGGCGGTTGGTTTCGGCCCAGATGACGTCGCCGCCGCGACCCTTGCCGGATACGGCCCAGTGGATCGCAAGCCATGGATTATAGGACGACACGCGGGTGGCGTCTGTGCCGGCTGCGAGGGGGACGCCAGAGGCCATCATCTTGCGCACCGGCATGACGTCGCGCAGCGCCGCCTCACCATAGCGGTCGCGATAGGCGGTGGCCTGGAACGCGATCCGGTTTTGATAGGAGATGCCGCCGCCGAGCCTTGCCACCCATTCCATGGTCCGCTCGGTTAAGGTTTCGCCGTGATCGAAGATCCAGTTGAGCTCTTCAAGGCCCTTGTCACGGCCCACCTCTTCGACGAGCGACAACAGGCGGTGCGCGCTTTCTTCGTAGGTGCAGTGGAAGCGGATCGGCCAGCGGTTTTCGAACAGGAATTCCAGGACCGGACGCAGGTCGCCTTCCATTCGCTTGGGCAGCTCGGGGCGCGGATAGGAGAAGTCTTCAAAGTCGTAGGCGGACGCGACCAACATTTCGCCGGCGCCGACACACTTCAGGTAGTCATCGCCCTCGTCCGGTTTGACGATGTCGTTCCAGCGCTTGAAGTCGTCGAGCTCAAACAGCGGGCGCTGGGCGAACAGCTGATAGCCGATGCGCACGGTTTGCTCGCCGCGCCGGTTGAGTTCGCTGATCACGCCGTAATCGTCAGGGTAGGTCAAGAAGCCGCCGGCGCAGTCGAGCGCGGAGGTGAGGCCGAGGCCGTTGAGGGCCCGGAAGTAGTGCTTCGTCGATGTGATTTGCTGCTCGAAGTCGAGTTTGGGCGCCATGTCGAGAAGCGCGTAAAGGGGTTGCGCGTTGGGGCGCGCGAGGGCGAGGCCGGTGGGGTTTCCGTTGTCATCGCGCTCCAGACGACCGGAGACGAACGGCTCATAAAAGTGGCGGTCGATGCCGAGCGCGCGCAAAGCCGCCTTGTTGAGCCAGGCCCGGTCGTAAAGGTGCAGGACGTAGACCGGGACGTCGCCTGACACGGCGTTGATCTCGTCGATGGTGGGGAGGCGCTTTTCGGCGAACTGATCGGCGGACCAACCACCGACCACCCGGATCCACTGGCCGGCCGGCGTGCGCTCGGCCTGGCGCTTCAGCATGGCAAGGCCATCGGCGAGGGAGGGGACAGTGTCCCAGCGTAGCTCCATCGCGAAGTTGTTGCCTTGGCGGATGATGTGGGTGTGGCTGTCGATGAGACCTGGGATGACCCGCTGGCCCTGAAGGTCGATGACCGTTGTGTCGGTGTCGGCGAGCGCCATGATGTCGGCATTTGTGCCGGTGGCTTCGATGCGGCTGCCTGAAATGGCGATGGCCTCAACCTCCGGCGTGTCGGGGTCGAAGGTGGTAATGCGGCCGTTGTGCAGGATCATGTCCGCCATGGCGGTCTCCAGACGTAAGGGGAGGTGGCTGCCGGCCGCGTTGGGCCGGCGGCAGCGGTTGTTAGGTGGCCTGCATGATCACGGGCGACCAATCGGGACTGACCGGCGGGATGTGGTTAAGGTCAGTGGTCACGAAGTGATCTGCGCCGTAGACGACATTGCCGCCAAGCACTGTGAGCTCGGATTGTAGATTTGCGATCTCCAGATCGCTGACGGCGAAGTAATCGCGGTCGAGCACCGCAAAGTCAGCCATTTGGCCTTCGGTGATGGCGCCTTTGCGGCCGGCATCGCCAGTGAACCAGGCTGATCCGGTGGTCCAGAGCCGCAGTGCCTCCTCGCGGGTCAGGAGGTTGGCGTCGTCGTACATGCGCATGCCGCCGCGCGACAGGCCGGTCGCCATCCACTGGATCGAGTACCAGGGGTTGAAGGAGGTGACGCGGGTGGCGTCTGTGCCGCCGCCGACCGGAACGCCGAGGTCAAGGATCGCGCGGAAGTTTGGCGTGCGCGCGAGGGCCTCGGTGCCATAGTTGGCGACGAAGTCTTCGGCCTGGAACTGGATGCGGTTTTGCAGGGCGATGCCGCCGCCGAGCGCTGCGATACGCTCAAGGTTCCGCTGGCTGAAGGTCTCCACATGGTCGATGAACCAGCCGGGCGTGAGGCCGGCACCGCGCGCGACGTCCTCGTAGACCGGGAGGAGGCGGTCGCCGGTTTCTTCATAGGTGACGTGTTGACGGAACGGCCAGCCGCCTTCGCCCAGCACCGTCATGACTTGGCGCTGATAGTCTTCCGCGCCGTCGTCGATGTCCGGCCGCGCATCGGCAAAGATTTCGTAGTCGTAGGACGCCCAGGCCAAGTTTTCGCCGGCACCGACGAACTTTAGCATATCGTCGCCCTGTCCGGCGCGGATGTCGGCCGTCCAGCGTTGGTAGTCGGCGAGCTCCTGGCCCTTGTTTTGCGGGAAGGAGTGGTAGCCGATGCGGGTGGTGAGCAACCCCTCGTCCTTCATCCAGCGGATGACGCGGTAGGGGTCGGCATCGGGGAAATCCATGCCGCCGCCGCCAGCGTCGGACACAGACGTGATGCCGAGGCGGTTCAGTTCATCGAAGTATTGCTGCGATGAATTGATTTGGTCGCGGATCGAAAGCTTCGGTGCAGCGGCCAAAGTCTTGTACATGATGAGGCCGGAGGGCGCGGCGAGAAGCCGGCCTGTGGCGTTGCCGCCCGCGTCGAGTTCGATCACGCCGCCGGGGAAGGTTGGACGGCCGGCATCGTCATAGCCGTACCATTCCAGCGCCTTCGTGTTGAGCAGGGTGAGCTTGTAGAGGTGGTGGATCAGCACCGGGTGGTTTGGCGCCACAGCGTCGAGTTCGGCGACTGTGGGCAGGCGCTTTTCCTTGAACTGGAATTCGCTAAAGCCGCCGGCGACGCGGATAAACTGGCCGTTCGGCGTGCGCTCAGCTTGGACGCGCAACAGGTGAAGCGCCTCTTCCAGGCTGTCGACGCCGTCCCAGCGGACTTCGAGGTTGTAGTTCACCGCGCCGCGGATGGCGTGGGTGTGGCTGTCGTTGAGGCCTGGGATTACGCGCTGCCCGCGGGCATCGATCACCTGCGTGAACGGGCCGATGAGCGGCTGCATTTCGGCGTCCGATCCGACAGCGACAAACGTCCCGTCCCGCGCGGCGAGCGCGGTCGCTTCGGGACGGGCCGGATCCATGGTGGTGATCCGGCCGTTCACGAGCACGAGGTCTGCGGAACCGCCCTGCGCCAGAGCAAGGTGCGGTTGCGTGAACAGGGCGCCTGCGGCCGCGCCGCCCAGCATGAGGGACTTACGACGTGTCAGTCGCATCAGAGTTACTCCTTACTCATTACTGGCCAGGTGCAAGACCTGGCCAAGTTGTTCTGCTGTGTTACGCAGCCTTTGTGCCGGCTTCTGAGGCGTGTTCACCGAGCGCCCATTTGGAAAACCCGACTTGAATACCGTACGGCGAGTGGCGGTAGAGGATGTCCATCACACCCTCATAGGTTTCGGACCGCGCCCAATCCTGTTGCAGCTCAAAGACTGTTTGCAACGAGGTCATGGGCACCGCACCGGCATCGATAAGGCGCGCCACAGCACGCTCATGCGCTTCGCCACTGGTGTCGCCGCAGGCATCCGTTGGGATGTAGATTTCGTATCCTGCCGCCAGCATATCGAGCGTGGGGAAGGTTACGCACGCGGAAGTCCAGAGCCCAGCCAGTACGATTTTCCTGCGCCCCGTTGCCTTAACGGCTTCGCGGAAATTGGTATCGAGCCATGAATTGATCGACGTGCGGTCAATGATCTCTGCGCCGGGAAACAGGTCGGTAACTTCGGGCATGAAGGGGCCGGAGAAACTGTCTTTCGCAACTGTTGTGAGCACGGTCGGCAAACCAAACACCCGGGCCGCGCGGCCAAGCGCTTGGACGTTGTGCATCACCGCGAGGCGGTCATGACTCTGGACGCCTTGGTACATGGCGGGCTGAAAGTCGACGAGCACAAGTGCGCAATTGTCGGGTGTCAGCATTTCAGTCTTGTTGGACATGGCATGTCTCATTGCATTGTGTTGGGAATGATGAGCGGGCACTCAAGAATGGGCTCGCTCGCCTTCACATCTTGGGCGATCGGTCAGGTGCGACTGTCATCAAACGGAAGTTGATTGTATCAGTGTGCTATGAACCGAACGCGATCTGACGTAGTCCGCCTGTCTGGTATCGACGTAGCGGTCGACCGCTATCTCAGTGTGACTGGGCCGCCGGTCGCGACGATGCCGCATTGGGGGCTGAGCGCAGA
>CAKZYH010000227.1 GCA_937884725.1 uncultured Paracoccaceae bacterium | reverse complement strand
GGCTTTTGGACAGCTTCGTTCATGCCACACCCCACTTTTGCTCGCGGTGAATGAGTTCTGAGACCAGGCGCAGATAGGCTTGGCTGCCGGCGCACTTGATGTCGTAGAGGAGCGCCGGTTTACCGAAGGACGGCGCCTCGGACAGGCGTACATTGCGCGGGATCTTCGTGTCGTAGACGAGATCGCCCATGGTATCGCGCACGTCGGCGACGACCTGGTTGGCGAGGTTGTTGCGCGAATCGTACATGGTCATGACGATCCCGTGCATTTTGAGCTCGGGGTTCACCGCTTCGCGCACTTCGCCGATGGTTCGCATGAGCTGGCTCAAGCCCTCCATGGCGAAAAACTCGCACTGGAGGGGGCACAGGACCGCGTGGGCGGCGGCGAGAGCGTTCACCGTCAGCATGGTGAGCGAGGGTGGACAGTCGATCACGATGTAGCGCGGCGCGTCGGGATCTTTGGCGAGATCGGCGATGGCGTTGCGCAGCCTCAGCGCGCGGTCGGAAGAGGCTGACAGTTCGATGTCGACGGATAGAAGGTCCATGGTGGCTGCCGCGAGGGACAGTTTTGGCACCTTGGTGTCGACCGTCGCCGCTTTCAGCGATGAGACCCGGGTGAGGACGTCGTAGGTGGTGACGTCGCGCTCCGCTGTCTCGATGCCGAGGCCGGTGGAGGCGTTGCCCTGGGGATCGAGATCGATCAGCAGGGTGCTTTCACCCAACGCCGCGAGGGCGGTGGCCGCGTTGATGGCGGTGGTGGTTTTGCCGACGCCGCCTTTTTGGTTGGCTATGGCAATCACACGGGGACGGACGGGCAGCATCAGCGGCGCTCCAGCTCTGTGATGGCGACGACGGAGGCATCGGGCGCCGTGTCGCTGTTGTGGTGAGTGACCGTGAAGTCGAAGGTTTTGCGGGCTTCGGCGACTTCGGCTTGCCCCTCGCGGCCTTTCATGAAGAGGCCGAGCGTGGACGGGCCAAAGAGCGGTTCGGCGAGCGTGAGAAGGCGGGGCAGCGGCGCGAGGGCGCGGGCGGATACAACGTCGGCGGCGTTTGGCGGCAAAGCTTCGGCGCGCACGGGTTTGACGGTGATGGCGACACCGGTTTTGGCGGCGGCCTGGGTCAGGAAGGCGGCCTTTTTGCGGTTTGATTCCACCAGCGTCACGTCCGCGTCCTCATCGATGATGGCGACGATGAAGCCGGGGAAGCCGGCGCCCGCGCCAAGGTCCACCCATTGTTTCGGCCCGGGCGGGGCGAGTGGCGGCAGCTGGATGCTGTCCAGCACGTGGCGCGCCCACAGCCGGCCCTGATCGGCCCGGGCGACGAGGTTGGTTGTCGTCGCCCATGCCTCAACTGCGCCCACAAAGGTTTCCAAAGTCTGAAACGCTGACGCGCTGACGCGTTCTCGCACCTGCGCTTTAGCGTCGGATTCGGACATGTGGTCCGCTATTGTCATGGGATCGGAGGCAACACCTTTTGGCCGCGCTTGCGAAGCCATGGCGCGCAGTCGTCCACATCTGGGCGCAGATGGGGGCGGCTGGGGGGCTAGGCGGCGACGCCGACCTTGCGTCTCGCGTGGGCTGCGAGGAGGGCGAGGGCCGCGGGGGTCATGCCCGAAATGCGGCGAGCTTCGCCGAGCGTGCGGGGCTGGCGCTGGGCGAGCTTTTCGCAAAGTTCGTTGGAGAGGCCTGGGACGCGTCCGCCGAGGAGATGCGCGGGGATCGGCATGGCGTCGCTGCCCTCCTGCGCGGCCGCTTCACGGGCGGTCCGCGCGGTGTGGGTGCGGTAAAGAGCTTCGGCTTCCAGCGTTGTGCGCAATGCGGCGGGCAGGTCGTCGAGCGCTGGGGCGAGGGTGAGGACGAGGGGCCAGCCGCAGCCGGGCTGGGTGAGAAGGTCGAAACCGTCACGCCGGCGGCCGTCCTGGTTAAGGCTGACGCCATGGGCTCTTGCCTCGGTGGGGCTGAGGGCGATGGCTGAGAGTGCCTCTCGCGCGTCTGACAACGCATCAGTGCGGACCGCAAAACGTCGCCGTTGGGCGGGGCTGATGAGGCCGTGGGCATCGGCCCAGGAGGTGAGGCGATCGGCTGCGTTGTCGGCGCGCAGCGACAGGCGGTGCTCGGCGCGCGAGGTGAACATGCGGTAGGGCTCATCGACGCCATTGCTGACAAGGTCGTCGATGAGGACGCCGGTGTAGGCCTCGGACCGGCCGAGGGTGACGCCGTCCATACCGCCGGCGCGGCGGGCTGCGTTGAGGCCCGCCATCAGGCCCTGTGCGGCGGCCTCTTCGTAGCCGGTGGTACCGTTGATTTGGCCGGCGAGGTAGAGGCCTGGCAAGGCGCGCAGTTCGAGCGTGGGGTGAAGGGCACGCGGGTCGACGAAATCGTACTCGATGGCGTAGCCGGGCTGGGCGATCTCGGCTCGCTCGCAGCCTGGCATGGTGTGCACCATGGCAAGCTGCACGTCGCGCGGCAGCGAGTTGGAGATTCCGTTGGGATAGATGAGGTCGGTGGTGAGGCCTTCGGGTTCGAGGAAGACCTGGTGGCTGTCGCGGTCTGCGAACCGGACGACCTTGTCCTCGATGGAGGGGCAATAGCGGGGGCCGACGCCGTCGATGCGGCCGGCGTACATGGCCGACTTGCCGAGGTTGGCGTTGATGAGGGCGTGGGTTTCGGCGGTGGTTCGGCTGATGTGGCAGGGGACTTGGGCGATGGCAGGGCCGGTGCTGTCGTCTGCGAACATCACGGGGTCGGGGTCGCCGGGTTGGATATCGAGCGCGTCGAAGTCGATGGTGGCGGCCTTCAGGCGGGGCGGGGTTCCGGTTTTGAGGCGGCCGAGCGGGAGGTTGAGATCGCGCAGGCGTGCGGCGAGGGCTGTCGCGGCGCCTTCGCCCATGCGGCCGGCCTCCCAGCGCTCTTCACCCAGATGGATGAGACCGCCCAGGAACGTGCCTGAGGTGAGGACGACTGCGGCGGCGTAGAGGTCTTGGCCGTCTGCGAGGCGGACGCCGGCGACGGTGCCGTTGTCGACGATAAGATCGGCAACCTCGCCGGAGACCACAGTCAGGTTGTCGATGGCGGCGATCTCGGCCTGCATCGCCGCCAAATAGACCGCGCGATCAACCTGCGCGCGGGGACCTTGGACGGCGGGGCCGCGGGAGCGGTTGAGGAGGCGGAACTGGATGCCCGATGCATCGGCGACGCGGGCCATGAGGCCGCCCATGGCATCGACTTCGCGGGTGAGGTGGCCTTTGCCGATGCCGCCGATGGCGGGGTTGCAGGAGAGGCGGCCGATGGCAGCGGCATCGAGCGTGACAAGGGCGGTGGCGGCGCCGACGCGCGCGGATGCGGCTGCCGCTTCGCAGCCGGCATGGCCCCCACCAATGACAATGACGTCCTGTTTCACGTGAAACACTGTCCCAGTTCACTCAACGCGGTGTTTCACGTGAAACAC
>CAKZYH010000226.1 GCA_937884725.1 uncultured Paracoccaceae bacterium | reverse complement strand
CGTATCGTCGCTGTCGTACCACTGATAACTCATGGCAAAGCCTAACATGGTCGCCTGCGCCCGTATTCAACCTGTCGGGCGAAGCTACGAAGCGGCGCAGGGAACGGAGCATCCATGAAGATCACAGCCGTTCACAGCCACGTGATGGAGTACGACCTCCCGGAGGAGCTCGGCTACTCCCAGCAGTACTACGCCAAGCGCTCCTGTCACCTGGTGGAAGTGCAGACCGACGCCGGGATCACGGGCTGGGGCGAGTGCTTTGGGCCCGGGCCGGTGGCGCGGGTGAACCGGGCCATTGTGAAGGGCGTCATTGCGCCGCTCATCGTGGGCCGCAGCGCGTTCGACCGCGAGGTGATTTGGCACGAGGTCTACAACCGCCTGCGCGATCACGGCCAGAAAGGGATGCCGATCCAGGCGCTGTCGGGCGTCGACATTGCGCTGTGGGATGCGGCCGGCAAAGCGCTTGGCGTTCCGCTCACCACGCTGCTGGGCGGACGCTTCCGCGACACCGTGCCCGTCTATGGTTACGGGATGATGCTTCGCCGGATGGACACGCCGTCGCTCGCCACAAGCTTTGCTGCGGAGGCGCGGCAGCTGGAGGGGCAGGGGTTTCGTGCGCTGAAGATGAAGGTCGGGCACGGCCCGGCCGCGGACATCGCGCTTGTGGACGCGACGCGGCATGCGCTGTCCGACGACACGGCGCTGATGGTGGATGCCAACCACGCTTATCACGTGACTGACGCGCTGAAGGTGGGCCGGGCGCTCGACCGGCTGGGTATCGGCTGGTTTGAGGAGCCCGTGGCGCCTGAAGACCTCAACGGGTACCGAGAGCTGCGCGCGGCGCTGTCGACGCCTATTGCAGGTGGTGAGGCGGAGTTCACCCGTTGGGGGTGGCGGCCGCTGCTTGAAGCGCGGGCGCTGTCCATCGCCCAGCCAGAGGTTTGTGCGCTGGGCGGAATCTCCGAGTTTCAGCGGGTGCTTGCTCTTGCGCACAGTCATTTTGTGCCGGTGATCAACCACGTCTGGGGCTCGCCCGTGGCGCTTGCGGTGAACCTGCAGCTGCTGGCTGCGATGCCCCCGCTGCCCGGTGGGCTTTATCCGGCTGAGCCGATGCTGGAGTACGACACCACGCACCACCTTTTCCGCGATGAGCTTGCACTGGAGCCGCTCACCATCGCGGCCGATGTGGCTGCCGGCGGGCGGACGGGCGTGCCGAACAGGCCAGGGCACGGCATCACGCCCAACCCGGACGTGCTCGCCAAATACGCGGTGCCCCGCTGAGCCCTCATCGTCGCCTCGCTGCCGCACTGCGCGGTCCCTATCGCGCGCTCATCGGGCTTGGCGTGCGCACGAACGACGCTGCGCTCGCTCGGCGCCAGGGCTTTGTGAACATCGCGGCGACGGTTGCCGTGATCAGCTCCGTTTTTCACGTGGTCGAGCAGACGCTGATGGGCATCGCGGATCTGTGGCCGCTCGCTATCCACAATGCGGTGATGGCCCTGCTATTCGCCGCAACGCCGCTGTTCCATCGCATCGGCCGCAATGCTGCAGCCTGCTGGCTGATTGCGACCATCATTGTCGGCACACTCAACGTCATCCGCCTGATCGGGCTTGATGGCGGCGCGCAGGTCTATTTCACCGTCGTCGCCGCATCGTTCCTCTTCTTTGGCCTGTCCGGCTGGCGCTGGTATGCGCTGTGCGTTGCAACGACGGTGCTTGTGACCGCCGCCGCCTACGCCTTTGCCCCTGCGCTTGGGCCGGTCGGGATGCTACGGCCGGACTATGCTGCGCATTTATCGCTGAGCACTGTGTTTGCTGCCATCGCAGTCAACACGTGGTTGTTCACAGTGGCGCTGACCGACACTTGGCGCGCGGAAGCCCGTGCGGCGTACGAGGCGGACCGGTCCGAGACGCTTCTTCATGCCATTTTGCCCGCGCCGGTCGCCGAGCAGCTAAAGGCAGCTCCCGGCAAGGGGATTGCTGAACACCATCCCGAGGCGACGATCCTCTTCGCCGACATTGCGGGCTTCACCAGTGCCGCGCGCACCACGCCGCCCGACGTACTGGTGGCGTGGCTCGATGAGTGGGTCAAAACCGTTGATTCTCTGGCCGAGGACCACGGTGTGGAGAAGATCAAGACCATCGGCGATGCCTACATGGCGGTGGCTGGCCTGCGCGGCTGTGCGGCCGAGGGCGCGGCCCAGATCGCGCGCTTTGCCATTGCCATGCAAGAGAGCGCCGCGCGGCAGCGCCACCTTGCGTCGGCGGCGGCTGCACTGCCGGTTCGCATCGGCATTCACACCGGGCCAGTCGTTGCCGGTGTGATTGGCGGCTCGCGCTTCGCCTACGATCTGTGGGGCGACACGGTGAACATTGCTGCGCGCCTGGAATCGGGTGGTACCCCCGGCAAAATACAGATCAGCCCTGCCACCGCCGAACTCCTGACGGGGCAAGGCTTCACCATTTCAGTGCGCGGCGAGGTGCAGATCCGCGGCGTGGGGTCCATGGCCACGTTGTGGCTTGATGCGCCCACCGCTGCGCCCGGTTGACACCCCAGCGCCCCTGGCTTTTGTTGCCCCCATCCCTGAGGACTTAGCACCCGTGGACACCACGCCACAGCACCCTGCCGCCAGCGACGCGCCCGCTGCCGATTATGCGCGAGGCGTCGACAATCATGACCAAGCCGTCGCGTGGCTCAAAGCCCGCGGCATTCAGGACGTGGAGTGCCTTGTGCCGGACCAGGCGGGCGTTGCCCGCGGCAAGCTGATGCCGACGGAAAAGTTTGCACGCGCGCCGTCGATCACCATGCCGACGTCGATCTTTAGCCAGACCATCGCCGGCTCCTACCCCGAAGAGGACGAGCAGTTTTCGCAAGACCCGACCGACGGCGATGTGATTTTCGACCCGGATTACGCAACGCTTGCCATCGTACCCTGGGCGTCTGACCCGACCGCGCAGCTCATCCACGACGCCCGCTATAAGGACGGCCGCCCTGTCGACCACGCACCGCGCCAGGTGCTGAAGCGCGTGGTGGAGCTTTATGCGCGCAAGGGCATGCGACCCGTCGTGGCGCCTGAGATCGAGTTCTATCTGGTTAAGCCGAACACCGATCCGGACTATCCGCTGGAGCCGCCCATCGGGCGTTCGGGCCGGCCTGAGATCGGCCGCCAGTCCTTCTCCATCGCCGCTGTGAACGAGTTCGAGGACCTGTTCGACGACATCTACGACTACGCCGAAGGCCAGGGGCTCAACATCGACACCCTCATCCACGAAGAGGGCGCCGCGCAGATGGAAATTAACCTGATGCACGGTGATGCCATCGACCTCGCCGACCAGGTTTTTCTGTTTAAGCGGACCATCCGCGAGGCAGCGTTGCGGCACAAAATGTACGCGACGTTCATGGCTAAACCCATGGAGGGGGAGCCGGGCTCGGCGATGCACATCCACACGTCGCTGGTGAATGCGCAGACGGGCAAGCCGGTGTTTTCCGATGCCGATGGGAACCCGACGAAAGAGTTCTTTTCCTTCATCGCCGGGCACCAACGTTATCTGCCGCACGTGATGTGCATCATGGCGCCTTACGTGAATTCGTACCGGCGGCTGGAGCGCTATTCGGC
>CAKZYH010000225.1 GCA_937884725.1 uncultured Paracoccaceae bacterium | reverse complement strand
ACCCGCGACCGGCAACGGGCTCCTATCTCCGCTTCGGTGTGTTTCTCGGGGCCGCAATCTGATTGAAGTTCCGGCGTCATGCGAACTACCAACACCCCGCCGAGGCTCACGACGCTCTACCTCATGGCGGCGCTTTCACCGCTGACGCTGAATATGATCGCCCCATCGCTCGCCAACATCGCGGACGATCTGCGGGCCGATTATGCGCTCATCAGCCTCGCGCTCGGCGGTTACCTCGCGGTGACCGCGGTCGCGCAGCTTGGCATCGGTCCGTTATCGGACCGGATCGGTCGTCGGCCGGTGTTGCTGACCGCCGTTAGCGTCTTCACTCTTGGCTCGCTGGGTTGCGCGATGTCCCAAGACGCGACGGTATTCCTTGCCTTCAGGATGCTTCAGGCGGGTGCGATCGCCTGCTCCGTCCTGTCCATGGCCATTGTGCGGGACACGCAGGACGGACCCCATGTCTCAGCCATCCTAAGCCGGATCGCGATGGCGATGGCAGTCGCACCCATGCTTGGCCCCATGGTCGGCAGCGCCTTCGATGCCGCCTTCGGTTGGCGGGCTGTCTTTGTCCTCTACGCAGCTGCAGGCGCGGGCGTGCTCTGCCTTTTTTGGCTCGACCTGGGGGAGACCGCACCGGTCCATGCGGCGGTTGCCGAGCCGAGCGAACACAGGCTCGTCCCGCTTCTCGCGGACCCACTCTTCTGGAGCTACGTCTTCTCCACAGCCCTTTCCGTGGGCGGTTTCTTCGTCTTCATCGCCGGAGCGCCTCTCATTGCCAGCGCCGTTTTCGGGGTCACCACCACCACAGTCGGGCTCATCGTCGGCAGTATCACCGCCGGCTACTTCGTCGGCAGCTTCTTGAGCTCACGACTAGCCCTCAAGCACCTGCAAACAACGATCATGCTTTGGGGCCGCCTTGTGGCCTGCGGCGGCGCGTTAGCGGGGCTCGGTGCACTAGCGCTCGGTGCCAGCACACCGCTTCTTTATTTCGGCTTCACTGTCTTTGTGGGCCTCGGCAACGGCCTCACGCTGCCCAACAGCAATGCCGGCGCCATGTCGGTTCGACCTCGGCTCGCCGGCACCGCCGCCGGCATCTCCGGTGCTACGACCTTGGCGCTCGGTGCTGTCCTCACCACCGCCACCGCGGCAGCCCTTTCGGCCCGCCCGTCCGCAGAAGGCTTTCTCATCATCCTTCTGCTGGTCTGCACCGCCGGACTAGTCGCAGCCATCAGCGCCAAAAAGCTGGAGCAACGTGCGGCCCAAATAGCAGCCCGCTAGAGCCCTTCTCGCTCATGTTGGGTCACGCGACGCCGACAAAGGGCTTATCCCACCCGTCCGCCGAAAAAATTTTCCCTGTGCATGGCAACAGTGGACAACAGGGGCGTTCACGATTTGATCACTCCAGCCATTCATGGTCCCGCCTACTCTGCCGCCAGCACAAGAAGGCGAGCCCATGAACAAGCCCCTCGACCACGCCGAACTCGAAATCGGCCGCATCCAGCCGCACAACATCGAGCTGGAGCAGCAGGTGCTGGGCGCCCTCCTCATCAGCAACGACGCCTTCCACCGCATCGAAGACATCATCAAAGCCGAACACTTCTTTAGCACCGAGCACCAGCGCATCTTTGAGTGCATCGGAAAGCTCATCCGTGGCGGCCGCGAGGCCAAACCCGTCACCGTCAAAACCTTCTTCGAGCACGAGACCATCGCCGAAATCCCCGCCGCCGAGTACATCGCGCGGCTCGCCGTCGGCGCCTCCACCATCATCAACGCCGTCGACTACGCCGAAGCGATCCTCGAACTCGCCATGCGCCGCACGCTGATCTCCATCGGCGGCGATATGGTGGACGCCGCCTACGAGCCCGACCCCGACAACGCCCCCAAGGTCCAGGTCGAAGCGGTCGAAAAGCGACTCTACCAGCTCGCCGAAAACGGCAAGACCGGCCAAGGCTTCGTCCCCTTCAACGAAGCCCTCGGCCACGCGCTCGAAATGGCCGAAGCCGCCCACAAACGCTCCGGCCGCCTGTCAGGCATCTCCACGGGCCTCAAGGACGTCGACGAGCTGCTGGGCGGCCTCCAACGCTCCGACTTGGTCATCCTCGCCGGCCGCCCCGCCATGGGCAAAACCTCGCTCGCCACCAACATCGCCTTTGCCATCGCCAAAGACTTCCGCGCCGGCGCCACCACCACGGCCGCCTCCGCCAACGGCGGCCGCGTCGGCTTCTTCAGCCTGGAAATGAGCGCCGAGCAGCTCGCCACCCGCATCCTCGCCGAGCAGTCCGGCATTTCCTCCAGCCTCATCCGCCGCGGCGCCATCAACTACAACCAGTTCAACGACCTCGTGGAAGCCACCAGCGTCATGAGCGCGATCCCCTTCCACATCGACCAAACCGGCGGCCTCACCATCAACCAGCTCGCCGCCCGCGCCCGCCGCCTAAAACGCACCGCCGGCCTCGACGTTTTGATCGTGGACTACCTCCAGCTCCTCGCCGGCTCCGGCAAACGCGCCTCCGACAGCCGCGTCCAGGAAATCACCGAGATCACCACCGGCCTCAAAGCGCTCGCCAAGGAACTCAACGTCCCCATCGTCGCCCTCTCCCAGCTCTCCCGTCAGGTGGAAAACCGCGAGGACAAGCGCCCCCAACTCGCCGACCTTCGCGAGTCAGGCTCCATCGAGCAGGACGCCGACGTGGTCCTCTTCGTCTACCGCGAGGAATACTACCTGCAAAACCGCAAGCCCCCCGAGGGCTCGCCCGAATTCGTCGAATGGTCGGCGAAAATGGAGGGCGCCCACGGCACCGCCGAACTCATCATCGGCAAACAGCGCCACGGCCCCACCGGCACCGTCAAACTCCAGTTCGACGCCGAGGTGACGCGCTTCTCCAACCTTGCCACCGGCGACGCCATCAACTTGGGCGACTAGCGAGCGATGATGACGCCCGGCGCAAAAAGTGTATTGAGTGGCGCTGCTCTAACCCTCAACGGACGCGGATGACCGCAGCCACCGACGCCCAGGCCCGCCTCACCATCGACACCAACGCGGTGGCGCGGAACTGGCGTGCCCTCGCCTCGCGCACTGGCGCCGAAACCGCCGCCGTCGTCAAAGCCAACGCCTATGGCCTTGGCATCGACGCTGTCGCCCCAGCGCTCCTCGCTGCCGGCTGCCGCACCTTCTGCGTCGCCTTGATGTCCGAGGGCTTTGCCGTCCGCGCCCTCGCGCCCGAC
>CAKZYH010000224.1 GCA_937884725.1 uncultured Paracoccaceae bacterium | reverse complement strand
TGGCGCGCGTTAACAGGAGTGTGAGTTTCCGGTTCGATCTTGCTGTTTTCATTAATAGACATGTAACAATAACGTGCCGTTAGCGTGATTGTTCCGGCGCCGCTGTTGCATCGCTGCCATGGATGACCGTGATCGCGGCGTCAGCGCGATGTAATTGCCATCCGAATCGTGCGAAGTTTTTCGGATTGGGCCATGTTGCGGATATGCGCCAAACACACATCCTCATCGCACTGATCCTCACCGTAGTCGCCGCGTCTGCCGATGGCGCATCGGCCGCTGACGAGAGCGCCTTTGCCGAAGTGCCTGAGGCTGTGGAGGCACGAGAAATCGTGTTTGATGTGGGGCTGGGGCCGCGTCTTCAGCCGGTCTTCCCGTCCTCGCTAAAGTACGAAGTGGTTCCCATGCCACTGTTCGGACTGCACTTTTTGCGGCTGCCATTCTTTGGCGAGGTGGTGGACAGCGAACGCAAACCGAGCATTTTTTCCATCTACCCCTCATTTGCCTTCGTGGGTGAGCGGGACGATGCGGACGCATCTTACCTCGCCGGGATCCCGGACGTGGACAGCGCCATTGAGCTCGGCGCAGGTGCGGCCATTCGTTATCGCTTCGTTCGTGCGTTTGCCCAGGTGCGGTATGGGGTCAAGGGGCACAGCGGTTTCGTCGGCGAAGGCGGAATCCAACTTATCCACTCATTTCTGGATGATCGGCTGATGCTGAGCGGCGGGCCGCGGGTCTCGCTCGCGTCCGAAGACTACATGGACACCTACTTTACCGTGGGCCCAGGCGCCGCGGTGCTGCCTCAATATAACGCCAACGCTGGGTTCAAGGACGTTGGTGTTGGGCTCCAAGCCGTCTACGAACTCACCGAACGCGTGCGTGTTGTGGGTCATGCGACTTACACCCATTTTGTGGGGGAGGCGGGCGACAGCCCCATTGTCGCCGCCGGCAATAAGGACGAGCTACGGATCGGGATCGGGCTGACCTACCGGTTGGGGTTCGACCTCTACTAAAGAGAGGCGATCGTCATGATGAACCAGTTGGCAGCGTTTTTGTGGTCGCTGCTCACAGTGTTTCTGGCGGGGTCGGCGATTTTTCTGGATCCGCTCTGGATCGTTGACGTCGGAATGGTCGGCCGCATCCTTGCCGTGATCATTTGGCTGTTTTTGTTGATGGCTTTGGTGGCCGGCAGCGGGAAGGGCTGGGGCTTGAGGTATGGCGTCGGATTGATGCTCGGCGCGGCTCTGACCTACGCCGTGGGCGGTCTGGTGACCCTCGATGCGTTGTGGTTCACCGACATTGCGGCGTGGTGGCGCCTGTTGGCGGTCACTGCGGTTGCGATGGCTGCGATCGGGATATCCGAAGGGCCAGGTGTTTTTGGCTAGCGGTGGCTCGACCTCACCGCTGGCCGGCGGCACACGTGCCGAAACGCGCTAGCGCCAGAGTGACACGCAGGGGATTTTCGTCCGGTCGCAACGATCAGCATAGCGCCGGGCGATCTCGGTCACTTCATCCATGAGGCCATCGGCAAGCGTGATGGGCTTGAGGCCAAGGTTGAGGAACCTGTCGGCCGCAACATGCAGATCGTTTTCCGCCGCCTCGTTGCGAGGGTTGTCGAGATAGGCGATCTCGACGCCGGTTTTGTCGGAGATCATTTGCGCAAGATCCCGGACCCTGTGCGTCTCCGTCATCTGATTCAAAATGTTGACCCGCTCGCCAGCTTGGGGTGGATTTTCCACGGCGAGTTCCACGCAGCGGCATGTATCTTTGATGTGGATAAAGGCGCGGGTTTGGCCGCCGGTGCCGTGCACGGTGAGCGGGTAGTCGACAGCCGCTTGCATCAGAAAGCGGTTGAGCACCGTTCCGTAGTCGCCGTCATAGTCGAACCGGTTGATCAAGCGCTCATCGCGGTCGGTCTGATCGGTCTGGGTGCCCCACACGATACCCTGGTGAAGATCGGTGATTTTGACCTGATCGTTTTTGTTGTAATAGTAAAATAAGAGCTGATCTTGCGTCTTAGTCATGTGGTAGATCGAGCCAGGGTTGGCCGGATACAAAATCTCTTGATCGGTTAGGCCGTAGTCAGTGTCGACTTTGACGCGGAGGTATCCTTCGGGGATCTTCATGCCCGCGGTGCCGTAGCCGTAGACACCCATAGTGCCCAAGTGAATCAGGTGAACGTCAAGGCCGGACTCTACGATGGCACACAAAACGTCATGGGTGGCTGTGAGGTTGTTTTTGACGGTGTACCGCTTGTGGAACGCTGATTTCATCGAGTAGGGCGCGGCGCGCTGTTCGGCGAAATGGATAATCGCGTCCGGCTTCTCCTCCAGAATCAGCGACAGCAGCCGGTGGTAATTCTCGCCGATGGTGAAGTTCTCGTGCCGGATGACGTTGCCGGTGATCTCCTTCCAAGCGGCCAGGCGCTCCGACAGATGCCGGATGGGCGTGAGCGAGGCGACTTCGAGCTCAACGTCGATTTTCCTGCGGGACAGGTTGTCGACGATGATCACTTCGTGGCCGCGGGCCGACAAATGCAGGCTGGTCGGCCAGCCGCAGAATCCGTCGCCGCCGAGAACAACAATTTTGGCCATCCGTTCTGGGCCCCCTGTCTAACTTTGCGACATATGCCCAACCAAGGCGTTACGCCCGGCCGCCAAAGTGCCTCAATCCTCGAGGGCATCACATATGGAGGCGCTAAAGAAAAGGGAATGAGCACCCGTCAGGCCTGTTGTTTCGACATGGTTTGCGTCTGGCGTGCAGCGTTGTATGGCTACAACGCCGAGCGTCTGGGGCGTGTGTTGCCACCGGCTTTCAACGCTCAGTGAGTGACAACGCTAGCCAGTTCGGTCATGTCGCGCGTCGGCAGCGCGGCAAGCAAACCTCAAAAGGGTGGAGTAGATGACGGTCTTCCCAGTGGTGCTCGCTGGCGGGCGGGGCACGAGGCTTTGGCCCCTTTCAAGGGCGGATAAGCCGAAGCAGTTTCTCCCACTACAGGGCGACCGCAGCCTGTTTTTTGACGCCCTGCAGCGGCACCGTGGCCGGCCGGGCATTGCCGAGCCTTGGGTGATCTGCGGCCAAGGTGACCGGTTTGCTGTGGAAGACACTTTTGCGCTGGCTGGCATTAGCGATGCTAAAGTCTTGCTGGAGCCAGCCGGCCGCAACACTGCCCCGGCGATCGCGGCGGCGGCAAAAGTGGCATTCGACAAAGATCCGGAGGCGGTGTTGTTGGTGCTGCCATCCGACCACATGGTGCGCCCGGATGATGGGTACTTTGCAAGCCTCGACGCGGCGCTGGAGAATGCCCGTGCGGGAGGGCTTGTCACCTTTGGGATAGAGCCCACCAGTCCAGAGACTGGATATGGCTATATCAAAGCGAGTGGCAGCGGTCCTGTGCGCCCGGTGGATCGGTTTATCGAGAAGCCGGCGGCCGATGTGGCTGAGGCCATGCTCGCGGAGGGTGGTTACTTCTGGAACGCGGGGTTCTTCGCGTTCAGCGCGCGCACGGTGCTTGAAGAGTTGGAGGTCACCGCGCCCGATGTCGTGCGCGCTGCCGTTGCCGCAGTAGACGGCGCCCACCAAGACGGCAATGCGCTGCGCCTAGGCGAAGAGGCGTTCATGGCGGCGCCGGAGATCTCCATAGACTATGCGTTGTTGGAGCGGACCAACAAAAGCATGGTTGCGCCGCTGTCGTGCGGCTGGTCGGATGTGGGGTCTTGGCAGGCCTATTGGGACTCGCTGGAGAAGGACGCCGACGGCAACGCCGTGCGTGGCAAGGGGCTCGCCATCGACAGCAAGGACTCCTTGCTGATCAGCGATCAGGCCGACGTCATCGCGCTGGGCCTCACCGACACAGCCGTGATCGCGACCCCGGATGCCATTCTGGTGGCGCCGCTCCACCGCGCGCAAGACGTGAAGACCGTTGTCAGCACGCTGAATCACATTCAGCGCAGCGACCTTCTTGAGGTCTCGCCCACCGTGAACCGGCCTTGGGGCGGGTACACGAGCATCATGAATGGCGATCGCTTCCAGGTGAAACATTTGTTCGTGGCGCCCGGCAAACGCCTGTCGCTTCAGAAGCACCATCACCGTTCCGAGCACTGGATCGTTGTGCGCGGTACTGCAGAGGTCACCATTGATGACGCCGTGATCACGCTGAGCGAGAACCAGTCCACCTACATTCCGTTAGGCGCGGTGCATCGCTTGGAGAACCCCGGCAAGATCCAGCTGGAGGTGATCGAGGTTCAGACCGGCAGCTACCTGGGTGAGGACGATATCATTCGCCTGCAGGATGAGTACGGCCGGAGCTAGAGCACTTAAAACTGGCGTGCCCACCGCGTACCGCAGGGGCATGCGTTCGCCATTCGGGGATCGGGGCGGCTGCGCTGCGGGTCCGCGTGGGCGGCTATATTGCCTCGTGGCCCTCGGCTTTCGCGAGGATCATCGGGCCGTAGAGAAGCTGTGCGAACAGCCGTGCGGGCCGCGACGTGGTCCAGAAAGCGTCTTTCGCGGCGCGTGATGCGATCCTGGTGGCCTCGATATCTGAAGCCATGTCGCTGATGATTTCGCCCATGGACTGCGTGTTTCGTGCGCGCATAACCCGCGCCCGGTTGACGTGGGCGAGGGGGACATCGTCGAATGCGAAAACAAGCTTGCCGGCCGCCATCGCGTGCAGCGCCGTGTCGGAGTAGCGTTCGGTGGCATGGGCCGAGTACGGCAGCAGGATGCCGTCCGCCTGCCGGATGACGTTGTAGTAGAGGTGGCGGGGCAGAATGTCCTCGATGACGGAGACGTTGCGCTCCGGGATCGACAGAAGCTCGCCCAAGCTCAAGTGCAGATCCGCGGTGTCGGTGGTTTGCGGTGACGGCCGCTGCTGAACCACAAATCGAAGCCTGCCGGGGCTTGATGTGGCGTGATTGGCCGCTCTGATAATGGATGGCAACTGATCGAAGCCGGTTTCGTGCGCCATGGCCCCCATGAATGCCACAGTAAACCGGTCGGGCGGAGTTTCTCCATCCTGGCGCAGGGAGAGCTCGGGCGCTGGATCCAATACCTGTACAGGCGCGGCAATCTCGCGCGCTAGCGTGTTCGCCAGGCCTCGAGACCAACTGTACAGGAAGAGCGATGGATGCTGCCGGTTGATCGCGGCGATGGCGGGCCCGTGCTTGTCGAGGCTGCCGAACCGGCGCTGGTTTGGCATGGTATCCGCGCTCCACGGCAGCACCATGTGCACAAAGGGTCGGCCGCCTGCCGGGATGCTTGGTAGCAGTTCCAGGACTGCCTCTAGCGTTGCCCCTTCCGTGTGCGGGAAGACCAAATGGCGGCGCCGATTAAACCTTGAGCCAGCCAGCACCCAGTTGAGCCGTTCGCGCAGCTTTGCGAACCCCACCTGAAAGTCTGGTTCGGACATTTGGGCGAGTTCGTAGACCGAGTTGATGAACCCGCCGCCGCCGAAGCGGTTGTTGTCCTGGTGTGCGATGACAGCGTGGGGCAGGCCGAGGCGAAGGGCGATCGTGACAAGCCGCTCCAGCTGATCTTGATGCTGGGGGCACAAGTCGCTGGTGGAGGGGTCGATGAAGATGAACTCGTGGTTGAGGACGCTCGCTACGCCCACCTCCGGGAACGCGGCAAAGCGCAAGATCATCGTCTCGATGTCGCTGATCGCCGGGCGACTCCACTGGCTGTCGAAGGCGAGCGACTTTGACCCGAGCGAGAGGTTCACCGGTTTTGCATGGGCAAGGGTGCTCACCTCACCCAGCCTTGTTGGCGCATGATAAGCCAAGCATCATCGCTGCGATGGCTCTCATCACGACAATAGCCGCTGTCACCAGCGGGCCCGATGTCAGGTGTTGCGCCTATCAGTCACTCTCCATCAAACTTGCGGCCGATTGACATCAGCGCATCCGAAAGCAGAGCCGAGCGAATGCGTTACCGGGGATGGCGCATTTCTGCCTAATTTCTGCCAGCCAAAAACGATAGGCACAAGAGTTGTTTGCACGGTAGCCGCAGCTTTAATCTAACAGCCATATATCTGGCGTTAACCTTACCCCTATAGATTGTGGCGGGACTTAAACTCAAAGCTGCATACTATGACAGTCGTCCTCGCCCCGGCGCTCGACACAAGGGAGGCCATCCGCGAGGCCGCTTTGAGGGCCGCTTGGTGGTTTGCGGGGGCGAGGCAAGGGGGTACCGCGGCGGTCCGCCTCACAACTGTCGGGGTGGCCCCGGCGGCTCAGAACATCGCCCATGATCCGCGCTTTGACCCCCTCGCGTTTGAGCGCCTGAGTGCCGGCGGCGTCGAATTGGTGTCGGCGCAGTCGGCGACACAGCATCTGGAGCGCTGCAAAGCGTGGCTTGAGACGCCCGGTGCAGTCCTCGCCACCCACGCGACGGCTTACCGCTCGCTGACCGGGGTGGCGGGCGAGGCGGGATTCTTGCTCAACGGCGATGATCAAACGTCCCCCACGGCACCGTTGGCGTGGTGCAGCGCGGCGTTGTGGAGTGACGGCTCTGCGCGCGCATCGACCGCATCCGCGCTCGGCCAAATGCGCGCTTTGGTTCAGCGCGCAGACCGTGCAGTGGTGGTTGGCGGCGAGGTGAGCGCCGGCGATTTGGACGTGCTTGCCGGGGAGATCGTGGCGTTGTCGCCGGATGGCCCGTGGGAGGCTGTCCTCGCCATCGATCCTGCGCTCACGATTATCTGTCTTGATGACCCTGTGAGGCACCTTGGTCCATCGCGGGCGGCGGGCAAATTGAGGGCTTCGGCGCTGCGCCGGCTCTCGACCGATCCGCGGACCGCTCTTGCTGTGCCGGCCAAGGCCTTTGCCCTGCTGGCCGACCTTACTCCAGCAGCTGACCGTGGGCGGGTGCTCACGGTGGACGTACCGATTGCGATTGATGCCGGGCCGGGCTTTGGCATTGCGGCCTGCAGCCTTTTGGCGCCGCAGGTGGACGTTCTGTGGCCGGGGAACGGCTTGGTTGAACTTGCCCCCGAAGATGTTGCGCTTCATCCCGCGTTTGCGCGTTCGGTACGCGAAACTGCCGATCTGACCGAGCTCATTGCACGGTTGGAAGGGGCGGGCGCTGCCGTTCGCGCGCTTAGCCGCAGCGCGTTCAAGGGGCTGCGCGAGCGCGATCGCGGCCGCGCGCTGACCGCCATCGCCCGCCAGGACGGGACGCCTTGGCCTGCGTCTGCCACCAGCGGGCGGTTTGCCGACAGCGGGACGCGAACCATCGCTGTGACCCGCGACCTTGGGGCCGTGGTGCCGTTTGTTGCCGTCGATGTGTTGTCTGACCCCGGTGATCAGCGCCGCCTGTTAGCCTCGCGGCTCCACAGCGATGAGCGCGCCAACGACCCTCACGCTGAGATTGATCGCACGCTCGATGCGCTCGATGCGCTGACACCACAGCTGGAGCTGTCGAGTTCTGACGGCGGCGCAGTGGCGGCTGCTGGGGGTCACACCCGCGGTCGGGCTGATGCTGCGGCAACGACTGCTGACGACCTGCGAGAGCAGCTTCTCGCGGAAGGTCATCCTCTCCCAGCCGGACCTTTCGGCGATTCTGAACGCGAGCTCCGCATCCTGGACCGGTACCGGCGGCTCCTCACTGGTGGCCTGCAACGCGATCACATGCCCCGCTTCGAGCAGCTGGTGAAAGACACCTCGAGGCCCGCCATCGTCTTCGCGGCGGATGCGCCACTTGATGCACTCAACGCCAATCGTTTGGCGGGAATGACGGCGATTTTCGTCGATATCTCGCGCGAAGACATACCGTATGGGATGACCTCGCAGCCCTCGCAGACCATCCAAGTCGCCACTACGCGGCGGCAGGTGATCCAGGCGAGTAACGGGCCGCGGATCGTGCCTGTTCGTGAGTTCGTGCACGCCAGGCGGGGCGACATTCTGGTTGATCCACGGGACTTTGGCTTTCCCGGTGAGGTGGCGCCGACAGCGCTCACGGTTGGGCTTGCGCGCGCGTTGGGGGTGCCGCTGAAGGCGCTTGTGACGAGCGATCAGGTTGAGAGCGTGCGCGCTAGCCTTGCCTCCCATGGGATCGAGGATGTGTGCATCGTCGGTGCTGATGCTTCCACCTTGCCGGGCGTGGCGTTCCATAGGCTTTTCAGGCAGCACGATTGGGCGGCGCATGACCGTGTGGTCTTTTTCCTCCCCGACGATGCGAACTTCTCAGCCTGGCAGTCGGTGATGGACGGACTAGGCGAGGGCGCGCTCACCATGGTGATCGGCGATGGCGGTGCTCGTGTCATTGCCGGTGATAACGTCGAGAGCGTGGATGATCAGTCGTATCCCGGGCGGCTTGTCGGGATCGATGATCTGGCATCTGAAATCCGAAGCTTCGGGCCCAGCGTTGCCGTGTCAGCGCTTGAGCAAAAGCCGCCGGTGGCGCTCGCCATCCCAATGATCCGGGTAGTTCCGCCAACTGCGGGAGATGAGAGCGATCGCCCGCCCCATGCGACGATTGCCACCGACGTTCCGTTGGCGGGGCGCTGGCCTAACGGGTCGCAAGCCATTCCCGGTAGCGCCGACATCGACCGGTTGCGCGTGCGTCTTTGCCGGCAGGTGCGCACCGCCTCTGGCGGCCTTTCGGACCGGCTGGATGAACACCATGCCGGAGCTGCCTTCGGCCCATGGTTTGGCGATAGCGCAAGCAAGGGGGAATGGCAGCGACCGCCGCATGCCCTTGGAACAGCGCCTGCCGGTGGCGATCTGGTCCGATCTCTGTGGCGATCACTGCGGGGGGGCAGACTGGCGAAGCTGACCGGTTTGCCTGTTGAGTGGCTGGGCGATGTTTACCAACGACAAGCGCGGGTTCTGGCGCCCCGTTGGGGTTTGACGGAAAATACGCCATCTCAGCTTACAATGCGAAACGTCGACGAAGTCACCGTTCACGCCGCAGCCGAGAGAGGCTCTGGTACGTTAGCGTTGGCGAGCAACCAAGTGGAGGGAGCGGTCATGCCCCAGTCAACATTCAGTGCGCTTTGGCCTTGGCCGGGAACGATCCTGCTGACGCTGTTGACCGCCTGGCTCATTTACATGGGGAGCATTGCTGACCTCGCAGACGTGCGCACCGCGTTTTACGGCATGGCCTTTGTGACCGGGATTGCAGTGCTGTTGGGTCTGCGCGCTGGGGTGTTTGGCTCATCACGCCACTCGGGTGAGGTGTTTGCCGATGAGTATGCGGACGATGCCCGCGTTGGAGGGGCTGAGTTCCCGGCAACGCGGTCGCGGTTCGACGCGCCTCGCCGCTCGATCACCGATGGCGATGCTGAGGGTGATGATCAGTTTGACCGAGTGTCGGATGGTATGCCTCAGAACGCACGGATGCGCGCCAACAATGCGGCCATACCGGTTCGCCGAGAGGCAGTGGAGACTGACGAAAGCCCAGTCGCGAGGCGGGAGCCGGCAGTGGACGCAGAGCCGACGATGGCCCGTGCACGCGAGCCGATGGTGGAGGACGTGCGCGCACCGCGCCATGATCCGCGGCAAGACCGTCCCGCGACCGAGCCCGCGATGGCGCGCCCCGCAACCGTCGATGCTTCTCCGGTGAATGCCGCGCTGGGCAATCCGGATATGAGCCGCGCTTTGGCGGACCTGAGCGACCAGTTTCAGGCCGCTATGGCGCGCGAAAAAGCCGAGCGCGGGGCGGCGCTGGCACAGATCAATCAGACCATTGGGCGGCGCCTGGACCAGTTGGAAGAGTCTTTGAGAGTGCTTGCTGATGCGGCGCCGACCGATGGGGTCGGTGCTGGGGTGTCCGAGGCTGCATCGGCGCTGTCGGGGCGTGTCGATGAGCTTGGCGCGCGTCTCAACGCACTTTCGGCGCGTCAGGACAGCGTTGGCGATTCTGGTGACGGCGGCGATCAATTGGCTGCCCTCAGCGAACGGGTTGCGGCGATTGAGGCCGGGAGCAGCACCGGTGAGGGGGCGCCCATTGCTGACCTCGAAAAGCGGCTGGAATCGATGGTGACGGTGTCCGGGCTCAACAACATGGTGAACACCAAGCTGTTGCCATCCATCGATAAGCGCATTGGTTCACGGCTTGAGCAGGCCATATCGCCCGACGCTCTGAAAGAGAAGCTGGGCGAGGTGGTTGCCGGGCCAGTCGGAGCAGTGGCCGAATCACCAACAGTGGAGGCCTTGGAAGCCAAGCTCACCGCGGCGGCGAAGGACAGCAGCGACAAGCTCCAGGCGGTGCGCAAGGAAGCTAACGAGGCCATCGCCGCCGCGCGCCGGTCGATGCAGGCCGAGATTTTGGCGTTGCGCGAGGCGATGCCGGCTGCGGGCACGGTGGCGTCGGATGCAGTCAGTGCGCTGCAGTCGCGCTTAGAGGGCAGCGATCATGCGTTGGGCGAGCTGCGGGACGGGCTGTCCGCGCTGCGCTCGACGGTCGATGCCACGAAAAACGCGCTCGCCGAAGGGGGTGGCGGCGCCGCGGTTCTGGAAGAGATCACGGGCCGCCTCAACAGCTTGGAGGAAGCCGCGTTGGCGGCAGCGGGCAAGCCGCTGCAAGACACGGTCGACGCGCTGGAGCAGCGGCTCCATAGCGGCCTCCAAGACACTGGCGGTGCCATCAATGCGGTGCGCACGGGGTTGCGCGATTTGGCGAACAATGTGTCCAAAGTCTCCGACCACTACAGCCAGCTCTTATCCCGGGTGGATGACATGGGGGCCACGTTGGCTGCGGCACCTCCGGCCGCTGGTGGGACAGTGCAGGCGGAGATGGACACGCTGCGTGAGCAACTCCTCACGATTATTGAGCAAAACCGAGAGATCAAAGCCCAGCAGCAGGCGATCAGCGAGACGTTCTCGCAGCCCGCTAGGATCGAATTCGGTAGAGGGAATTAAGCCCGTGGGACGGCGGTGCCTTGCGCTCCTCCGCCGGCCCAACTGAGAAGAACCGCACAGAGGTGTCCTCGAAGGCAGCAACGGTCAGAGTGCCGCCGAACACTGCGCCGGTGTCGATGTTGGTGCGCCACTCGCGGTGATCGGCGTGGTCCACCGGGGTGTGGCCGTGCACCACGTGGTACTCGAGCGCACCGGTGTGGCTGAGGAATGGCTCGCGGATCCAGATCAGGTCATGGGGCGTCTGCTCGTCCAGCGGGATACCGGGGCGGACCCCGGCGTGTACGAACAGCGTGTTTCCGACCACATGATAGAGCTTCAGGCTGTCGAGGAAGGCGCGTTGTTCGTCGGTGACGACGGCCTGCATCATGGCTTGTACGGCAAGCGGGTTGTGGGCGTGGCCATAAGCGTCGACGCCGAAGCTGATGCACGTTTCGGAGCCGCCAAAGCCGAGCCAGCGGCCCGTAAGGGTGCCGTCGTGTAAGGCGTTTCGCATCGCATCTTCGTGGTTGCCCATAAGGCAGACGCGTTCGCGGCCATCGATAGGCTGGGCAAGCATCTCAATGACGGCGCGGCTATCGGGACCGCGGTCGACGTAGTCGCCTAGGAAAATCTCTGTGACGCGATCCACCGGCCGCGCTTCGATGTCGGCGGTGATGGCGGCGAGGGCCTCACCAAGCAGGTCAGCCATGCCGTGGATGTCGCCGACGGCATAAACGCGTTCGCCTTTCGGAATCGAAATGCTCACGCGCTTGCCCCGCCCCACCACGACGCGCCATATCGACCGCTCACCGGGGGATTGTTGTGGGCGAACTTGTTATTCTGGCGGGCGTGCTCGCCTGCGCTGGCGCTGCTGCCGGTTTGATTGCCGGGCTTCTGGGCGTCGGCGGCGGCATCGTGATCGTCCCGGTCCTGGTGATGCTTTTGCCGTTTGCCGATGTGCCGCAAGAGGTGCGCATGCACCTGGCGGTGGGGACCTCGCTGGCGACGATCATCGCCACGTCGATCATCTCCGCGCGCGCCCACGCCAAGCGCGGCAATGTGGACTTTGCGCTTCTGAAGCGGCTTGCCGTGCCCATCGCTGTGGGGGTGATCATCGGCATCGTGATCGGTGGCCGGGTGAGCGGCAATGTTTTGACCGCGATCTTTGCGGTGATTGCGCTCGTGGTCGCCGTGCACATGGCGTTTTTTCAGGGGCGCACCATCGCGCCAAAGCTGCCGCGCGCGCCATGGCTCGATGGTATCGGCACCGTGATCGGTGGCGTGTCGGTGGTAATGGGGATTGGTGGTGGGACACTGTCGGTCCCAACGTTCACGCTGTTCAGCATGCCCATCAAAAAGGCGGTGGGGACGGCTGCGGCCATCGGGCTGATCATCGCGGTACCGGGGGCGATCGGTTTCGCGGTGGCCGGGTGGGGCAATGAAGCGCTCCCGCCAGCGAGCCTTGGCTACGTGAATTTGGTTGGGTTTGCCTTGATCGCGCCTCTGTCGATGGCGCTGGCACCCGTGGGGGCTAAGCTCGCTCATGCTTTGCCAGCCGTTTGGCTGTCTCGCGCGTTTGCGCTGTTTTTGGCCGCCACCGGTATCCGCATGCTCTTTAGTTTAACCACATAATGAACCGGGACTGCGACTGGGTACGCGCATAACCAAGCCGACAATTAACAAACCTAGGGGTCTGCGCCGGTCCGGAAATGGAAAACCCGTTTGCGGACTGTTTCGTCGCAACCGCAGTGTGGCGCTGCGCCGTCTGCGCGTGCTGCATATCGGGCTTAATCGCGCTAGGTCTGACCCATGGCCATCATGGATGTGAAAACGGGCAGACGGCAGGCGCGTGGCGACGGATTCGGGGCGCTGCAGTGGCTGGGTCTCGTCCTCAGCGGTCTGATGTTGGTACCGCTCACAGCGCTCATCGTTGTGGCGGTGACCGGGACGTCGCGTTCGATCCCGCACTACGTCGACACTGTGCTTGGCGTGTACACGCTGACGACGGTGCAGCTTGTTGTGATGGTCGGAATTGCGACCGCGATCATCGGAACTGTCACGGCTTGGCTTGTGACGATGTGCGAGTTTCCGGGACGGCGGATCCTCAGCTGGGCCCTGGTGCTCCCATTTGCGATGCCTGCCTATGTGAGCGCCTACGCCTACACCTACCTGTTGCAGCATCCGGGGCCGGTGCAGACGGCGCTGCGCAATACGTTCGACTTGTCGCCAACAGGGTACTGGTTTCCAGACATTCGCAGCGTTGGTGGGGCAGCGTTCGTGCTGTCGCTGGTGCTTTATCCATACGTCTATCTGTTGGCGCGCACCGCGTTTTTGCAGCAGACGGCCAGCCACTTTCACGTCAGCCGGAGCCTTGGACGCTCTCCGTGGGGGGCGTTTTTCGGTGTAGCGGTGCCGCTGGCACGGCCAGCGATTGTGGCCGGCGTTGCGCTCGCGCTGATGGAGACGGTCGCTGACTATGGGACCGTCTACCACTTCGGTGTGCAGACCTTCACAACCGCAATCTATCGCACCTGGTTTTCCATGGGCGACCGCGTGGCGGCCGTCCAACTGGCGCTTGCGCTGGTGGGGATGGTCGTCTTGCTCCTGGCGTTGGAGCGCATTGGGCGGCGTGGCCGGCGGTTCAGCCAAACCCGCGCGGGTGCGCCGATGGCACCGATGGTGCTCAGCGGATGGCGGGCGGCCGGTGCGGTGGCGGCCTGCGTGTTGCCGATTGTGCTGGGGTTTTTTGCGCCTGTGCTCACGCTGCTGCATGTGGCGGCCAGTTTGGAGGTGCCGTTCGTTGACCCGCTGGCCTGGCCGCTGGTGGACAACACGCTGACGCTCGCGACCGTTGGCGCGGGGTTCACGGTCGCCTGCGCCGTTATCATTGCCTACGCCCGGCGCATTTCTCGCCCCGGGCTTATGACCTTTGTCGGGCAGCTGGCGGGCTTTGGCTACGCTGTGCCGGGCGCTGTGATCGCGGTTGGCCTGTTGATCCCGTTCGGCTTGTTCGACCGCTGGCAAAACCGGCTGATGATTGAGCTGTTTGACTGGCGCACCGGCGCGATCCTGACGGGCACCATCGCGACGCTCGTGTTTGCTTACGTGGTCCGCTTTTTGGCGGTCGCGCTCAACGGGGTTGAGGCGGGGCTGGCACGGATCCCGGCGAGCTTTGACCAGGCGTCGCGTTCGCTGGGCTCGGGGCCGACGCGAACGCTGCGCAGGGTGCACGCACCCCTGCTTACGGGCGGGCTTTTGACGGCGTTTATGATCACCTTCGTGGACATTGTGAAGGAGCTTCCGGCGACGCTGATCCTGCGGCCCTTCAACTTCGATACGCTCGCCATCCGCGCCTACCGCCTGGCCTCGGATGAGCGGCTCGCGATGGCGAGTGTGCCCTCGCTGATGATTGTAGCGGTGGCGATGGTGCCGGTGGTTTTCCTCACCTTTCAGATCACGCGAACCCGCGTTGAGCACGCGCACCACACCGAGGGCGGTGAACAAAGGCTGGTGCCAAGCCGGGGGAGCCGTTGAGCGAGGAGGTCGCGCTTCGGGCCCGCTGGCGGCAGTTGGTGGAGGAGGAATTGCCGGCCGCTGCCGCGGGTAAGCGCTGGCCGGTTCGGTTCGATCATTGCTTTGCGCGCATCCTGCTGGACAACGCATTGAATGCCCCGTGGCGAACCGTCGTGAAGGCGCCCGCATGGCGGCACATGCCGCCCGATGCGTTGGCTGATG
>CAKZYH010000223.1 GCA_937884725.1 uncultured Paracoccaceae bacterium | reverse complement strand
GTCAAGATCGTCACCAACCCCGACCTCGCGCTCGACAAAGCCGTGGTCGCGGTGGATGCCGCCGGCGACGGTCTCGCCAACGCGGTCGGTGACATCATCGAGTACACGCTGACGGTGACCAACACCGGCAACGTGACGCTCACCAACGTGACGGTCACCGATCCGCTGACTGGCTTCAACCAAGTCATCGCAACGCTGGCTGCGGGCGAATCCAAAGTCTTCGACACCGAGTACGCTGTGACCCAAGAGGACATCAGCACCAACGGTGGCGGCGACGGCGATATCGACAACACCGCGACGGCCGACAGCGATCAGACCGACGAAGTCACCGATACGGAAGAAGTCGATCTGGTGATTAAGTGCACCGACATCGAAGATCACTTCGACCGGCCCGACAGCTCCAGCGCAACGATCCAGGTGGGTCAAGGCCATGGACACAAAAACGGCACCAACGGCGACGACATTATCTTCGCCGACAACACCAACAACTATGTGTCCACAAACGAGGGCAACAACGTTGTGGTGGCCATGGGCGGCGATGACGTCATCAATGGCGGCAACCAGACGGACCTGGTGTTCGGCGATGCCGGCAACGATATCATCAACGGCAAAGCAGGCGACGAAAACCAGACCGGCGGCAAGGGCGAAGACAAAATCTACGGCGCGTCAGGCAACGACAAGATCCTTGCTGGCGACGGCGATGATCTGGTCGAAGCCGGTGCCGGCGATGACATCATCAACCTTGGTGCCGGCAACGACACCGTCCAAGGCGAAGGCGGCAACGACTGCATCGCCGGCGGCAAGGACGACGGCAAGATCACAGGCAACGGTGACACGGTCAACGTCAAACTCGGTGACGAGCTGTTCGGCAACGGTGGTGCAGACACCTTCGAATACTGCGATGGTGACGGCGTCGACTTCCTGTTCGACTTCAAAGCTGAGGATGGTGATGTTCTGAAACTCTATGGCCTCGATGAAGGCGACGCCAAGTTCGTGGAAGGCAACACCCCTTACGGCCCAGCCGCCGGCATCGTTTTCGACAAGGACGGCGATGGCAAATTCGAAGGTGGCGTGTTCTTCCAGCAGGTGCGCAACCCAGATGAACTGGAACAAATGGTCGACAACGGCACGATCCAATTCATCTGATCACATCAAGATGACAACACCAAAAGGGGCGCCCAGCGCCCCTTTTTTTGTCTCACTTACCGGTTGTACAACGGTCTTCCAACCCCGCCCCCACACCATACCGCCTCAGTCGCAGCTTAAGGACGGGACCCTACGGCAAACCAAATTTAATCCCCGGCGTGGACGTAGACGATGTTTCCGGATTCGGGTTGACTTGCTTCTATCATCTTGGGGGCCACAGCAGTCTTTACGCAGTTCCGTCCCGCATGCTTTGCATCATAAAGAGCGTCGTCAGCGCGTTTCATTAGCTCCTGCACTCCAGTGCCATGAACCTGATACGCGGCAATCCCAATCGAAATAGTCACCTTAGGCAGTCGCCCACCGTTGTAGACCACCTGATGGTTCTCAACCCTTTCGCGAAGATCATTGGCCCGCTCAACCGATTGCTCGAGCGGCACACCTGGCCACAACAGTACAAACTCTTCACCGCCATTGCGACATGCTGCTTCCGACCCTTTCGTTTCTTCCATAAACACATTGGCTATCTCGCGGAGGACAGCATCACCTGCATCATGACCATAGGTATCATTAAACGCTTTGAAGTGATCCACATCGATTGAGATGACAGAGAACACCTCATCGGTCTGAGCGCTGTCGCGTGTCAGCCTCACCATGCAGTCCATGAGATACCGCCGGTTATACAACCCAGTCAGCGGATCGCGCATCGATTGAAAGTGAAGCTGATTGCGAAGCTGTACATTCGAAATGGCCAAGGCCATCTGCTCCGCGCACATCCGCGTTACACCCATGCTTTCCATGAAGCGAGCTTTGTTTCCACCCTGCTTGAGCTTGAGATGCATCAAACCAATGGTCTCACCATCAGCAAGAATTGGAAAGCATGCTGACGGCCGATCTTCTTCGCTGTGCTCATCGTGGGCGCAACGAAAGCCAATCTTGCCGAACCCATAGTAATGAGGCCTGCCTTTCCGCAGGGCCCAACAGTCTTCAGCGCGGATATGCGCATGGACTTTGCCCTCCCCCCATGTGGCAACCCCGTCAAGGACATCTCTCGAGTTGGAGTAAATATACATTGCGCCATCAGTATCCGGCAGCAATGTTTCGATATAAGGCCGACAACTCGCAAATAATTCCTCTAGGGAATTGCTTATTTGCAACCATTCATTCAACTCAGCGAGTAAACGCACCTCACGACTTAATTTTAACTGCCGCTTTAGGGACTTTATCGTTGCAAGCGCGGCGAATCCAGCAACAATAACGGTGACTGTTCCAATAAAGAGATAAAGTGATACCAAAACCTTGCCATCGTCAACGATCTTCTGTGCCTCGAATTCGACGTGCGCGATGGCTTCTGCCTCCACATTTGAAAGCCTGTCAATCACCGCTGTTGACACGGAAAACCATTCATCAGCCGTATATTGTGGTGGGCTCGCGTTCAACGCGATGTCCATGAAGGCCTGTTCCATGGCGGCGTAGCGAATGGCTTCATCAAAAACGATGTCGATCATCCCGCTTTTGTCTGGCCCAGCCGATTTTTCAAAGGCCTCAGCAGACTGCTCTTTTCGCCCCGACAGCTTCGAATACTTACTGTAAGCCGAAGGTGCGGCCAATTCGTTGGCCAGAATCACGGAACCATACGCCCGCTGCAAACCAACATAGTCTTTCATATGCATGATCGAATTTGCTGCATTTATTGCGCTTTTGAGATCATATTCCCTGACATATTTCGACAGATAATCCATAATGGAAAATAACCCTCGAATTACGTCTGTATACCGCTCAATAATGAGTCGCTGATCTCCGTTCAACGCGCCAACGAGACTTCGCAAATTATTAATTGAGGATAGTGACTGTGACAGGTCACTTAAAAACCTGCGATCCGCTTCGCTTAAGACTGCTTGATTACCGAGTTCTCGAGCACGCCGGAACTCGGCGATCGAAAGGTCGGTGGCGCGGCGTTGCGCGGCAAGCTCGGCACCAAATTCGGATCCGAACGATGCAATGTAGCCCACAGAACGGCCACGCTCTCTCTGCAAATTCTGCACAACGTCGGCCAGGGCAGGCAGAACTTGAGTGATACTTTTCACCTCTTTCGCACGCTGGATAGCTGAGTAGTTTACATAGACGTGATAAACCACCAGTGCCGTCACAGTGACTAAGGGAATTGTTGCAGCGAGTAGAATCCGCTGCGCTAGATTACTTTTTACCCGCCTCATGACTCACCTCAAATCCTACTTCTTTTTACATTACGCCGACGGTACACTTAATGTAATAAGCCGATAGTTGATTCCAGAAAGGCTTAACTGACTTAGCCTCCTTATATTAGCTCATTATAACTTAAATCATCAGCACACTAGTCAGTATTTTCTATGCGCAATCTACCCAGCACTCACCAAGAGTTGGCGCAGGGTACGGTAACGTCTGCGGGGTCGCGAACGAGTAGCCGCTGGGTACACGGCGCTTCGCACACATTGCTCCACTGCTCCCGACCACAGGCGCTCATCACCGCGACGATCAATGGAGCAGATTCTGTCCGCTAGCGCTCACCAAGTGCTGTCGCAAGCGAAGCGTGGATCGGGCGCAGCAAATACTGCATCACGGTTTTGCTCCCCGTCACAATATCGGCGGTTGCTGTCATCCCTGGGAGGATCGATCGACCAGCGTAAGTTGTTTCGTCCAGGCGCACTCGCCCCTGAAACATGCGAACACCTTCAGTATTCTCAAAGCTCGTCGCCGAGATATACGTCAACGCCCCGTCAATAGTACCGTGCCGCGTGAAGTCAAAACTCGTCACTTTGACAGATACAGGTTGCCCCAAATCGATAAATCCAATGTCTTGTGGAGCAATGTCCACCACCAACTCCAAATCGCGGCCGGTGGGAACGATCGTCATTAACGTTTGGCCAGGGGGAACCACGGCACCGATCGTATTCAGCGTCATTCCCTTCACCACACCATCCACGGGTGCCACCACAGCAAGCCGCTCCTGGCGCTCACGCAGCGTTTCCAGCATCTCCCGGGTTTGACTTATCTGTGCGATGACGCGGCTCAACTGCTCGTTCGCGTCATCACGATGGCTGGCGTGCAACGACGCCTTACGCTTTTCGAACTCTGCAATTTCTTCCTGTGCCGCAGTGCGATCGCGCTCAAGCCGCGACACGCGGCCCAACGCTTCGTGCCGCCGCCGCCGGTCGTCCAGCATAGCAATGGTGGAAGACAATCCGCGCGATTCCAAGTCGGAGCGACGTTGATAAACCTCCTGCGCGATAGCAAGACTAGCGCGCGCGGCAATCAACTCGGCATCGAGGCCACGGAGCTTATCGTGCCGCTGCGCAAGCTGCCTCTCCACGACCTCCACCTCGCGAATACGGGCCGTCACCATCGCGTCATAGAACGACATCTGATCGGCAATGACTGGGTCGCTCGCGTGAGGATGGGTGGAGAAATCGGGCGTCGTGCCGGCAATAAACGCCCGCAACCGCATCTCCTCCATTTCAAGGGACGAGAGGTTTGCCGCGGCGCTTTCAAATTCGTTCTGCAAACCGGCAGATTCCAGCTCCAATAGGAGCGAACCCGCCTGCACCACGTCCCCATCCTCCACATGAATGGTCGTGACGATACCGCCCTCAAGGTGCTGAACAGACTGCGAGAAACCGCGCGGAACGATCTCTCCAGATGCGCGGGCAATCACGCTCACATTTGTCGCCGTGGCCCACGCCATGAACACCACAACGGCCAACGCGATCGCCCAGACAGTGCCCGATAAAAGCCGTGGTGTTATTGACTCCTGCAGTTGGATAGATTGGCTGAGATAACGAAGTTGCTTGTTGTTGATCATACGAGACCACCTTCAGCTTCAATGTCAGCCAGCGCAGCGCTGGCTGGCCCAACGTGAGGCGCCCGCTGCGGCCGCAACCAAACAACAGTATCGGCAAGCTCGAGAAAATCTCGATGTTGGGTGCACATCATCACGGTCCGCCCACCGCGCCAGGCTTGGATCGCAGCACGCAAGTTTTTGCCGGCTGACCCGGCAAGAACGCTCGGAGGCAGAGCATCAATCAAGGCCAGTTGGCCGCCGTGCAAGTAAAAACGTGCCAACATCAACCGCGCTGCAAGATCTTCCGATATGTTAATGCCCCCTCGCCCCACCCATGTGTCGACCCCCTGCGGCAGCGCAAAAACATCCCGCTCCGCCGCCGCTTTCCCAAGCGCCTCTGCAAGGTTGTCGTCCGTCGCTCGGGGCGCAATGAGGCGCAAGTTGTCGGCCACTGATCCGGCAAAGAGATCAGGAACAGCCGGCAGATACGCGATCTGCCGGCGTATCGACGGCCCATCAAGCTGGCGCACGTCAAACCCATCGACCCGCACAGTGCCCCAAGCGGGATCCACCAGCTTGGACGTCAGACCTAGTATGGACGATGCACCTGTCCCCTCCCGTCCGGTCACAGCAACAACTTCACCCGGCTTCACATCCAGCGTGAGGTAGCTGAACTCCTCCCGCTCCCCCTCGCGCAACCGGACCGAGACATCTCGAAAGCTGAGTTGCCCCCGCATGCGCGGCAGGCGCGCCGATGCCGCTTGGCTTTCCGCCTCCGTTTCCAAGTCCATCAGCGTATCGACCTGCTGCACGGAGTTCCTCAGCTGCTCAATCCGGGGGGCGCTGGCGCACAGCGCATGGAACGGGGACAGCACCCGAAAAACCAACAGCATGACCGCCACCAGTGCGCCTTGCGACAGCAAACCCGACCACACCATCGCAATGCCAACGCTCACCGTTGCGAGTGCTGTGAGGGTGGTCACTGAGTGCGCCGCTGTCTCAGCCAGCGCGCCCGTCCACGCAATCCGCCACTGCGCCATCGCATCGCGTCCTGAGAGCGCGGTATGCCGGCGCCCCCACCCTTGCGCGAGTCCCAGCGCGCGGATGGTATCCACCCGTTCAAAGGTTTCAATCAGAAAACGGTGCCGCGCCGAACTGGCGAACGCGGCAAGTTTGATGATCCACTGTAAGCGGCTGCGCACGAGACTTTGAAGAGCAATCAGCAGCGCAATTGCTGCTATCGGCAACAAAACAAGCGGCCCGGCCAGGAGAGCAATCACGATGAGCGACAGCACCACAAACGGTGTGTCAAGCATCGCCAAAAATGCCGCCCCAGTGAAGAATTCACGCACGCCTTCAAGTGTTTTTATCCGGGCAATCTGTGAGAAGACCGGCGCCCGGAAAAGCATCACGGGGCTCAGGCCAAATAGTTGTGTAAAAATACTGTTGCCGACCGCATTATCGAGCCGGCCAGCAAACCAGGCAAGCCCTTCCCTGCGGATCTGTCGAAGCCACCACTCGAACAACACCGCAAGCAACGCACCAAATGCGAGCAAGGCCACCGGCGTCAGGTCGCTGGTACCGATCACCCGATCGTAAAGCACCATGACAAACAGGGGCGGCATCAGTGACAACAGGTTGATGACAAAGCCCGCCAAGAAAGCTTGAAGATAAATCGGTCGGAACCGACCAAGAAACGCCCTGAGCCAGCCATGACCACTTGCCTTGCGCATGAAGTGCGAGGTGGGCTCAGCACGCGGATCATAGCGCCGCATGAGCAGACCCTCGCCGCGAGGCCCGCGACGGTCGACGGGTCTGGATATCCCGGTCAGCGGATCCACGACCGCCACCTGCCCCGCATCGTCAGCCACTAGTATTACCGGCCGATCGTCACTGCTGTCCCTAAAAAGGATCGGCAGTAAGCGGGGATCGAACGCGTGGGCGCGGCCGCGGGACCATTCACTCACATGACCCAGATGGGCGAGCGTGTTTTGGGCCTCCGCGGCATCGAGCGGCCCCTGTGCGTGGGGGATCGCCGCCAGCAAACGCTCAATGCGCAGTTGGGGGTCAAGGGCAACAGCGAGGCGGCAGACCGCTGCACCCCACAGCGCATGTGGGCTCACCGAGCCTGGCCGCTGCCGCGCCACAGCCTCGATCATCATGGCGGCGCGATCCATCGGCTCACCGCGAAAAACCCCAGCGGGCTCAGCCTGCGGACGGGCACCGGACGTTTGAACTTCGATCAGATCGGGTATGCGAGAAGCAACACCCGCGGCTGAAGTAGACGCGGCGAAGGCCGCGGATGATCCGGTCATCGCAAGCCCCCATGGTAGGGGTGAAGGGTCCGGGCGATTGCCGGCTGGGCAACCGCGATCAATTGACCGTGCGATAAGTGAAGATGCCGATCGGCAAGGTTTGTTATGTTATCATCATTGGTAACGAGGATCATCGTTGCTTGCCCTTTGATCCGGGCCAGCAAACTATAAAGAGCACTGTAGGCCCGCTGGTCGAGACCCGTCTCCGCCCCATCGAACAAGATCACACGCGGCTTTGGGGCGAGCGCACGGGCGATCGCGATGCGCTGGGCAAGACCCGGCGGAATTTGGCTTAGCGCTGGGCTGATGATGTGCGTCTCAAACCCACCGGCCAGCGCTGCAACGTCTTGATCCACACCAAGCAGAGCAGTCACCTCTTGTGCAGCTTCAAGCTCGTTTCGACCAAAGCATGTAATGTTGTCACGAATACTACCGCTAAAGAGCGCCGCCTTATCGCGTAACAATCCGACGCGGCGCGCCAGTATCTCTTGCGGGTACTCATCGATCGACAGACCATCAAGTGTCATCACGTCGGCCTCGGCGCGCTGAACGCCAGCCAGCATGCTCAAGAGTAACGACTTGTCCGAACCGTTCACGCCAGAGATGTGCACCGCCTCTCCAGGCTCCACCGTGAGGCCGAGATCGCGAAAGATCGGTGTTGCCCCGCGAACGCCACGCACGTTGGACAAGACGAGCCGGCCGGCCGCCTTTGGCAGGTCAGCGGGCGCCACTTCAGCGGCATCATGGAGCTGCGGCATTGCCATAAGACTCGCCAACTCGTCCTTGGCGTGCCTGACACTTTGGTAGCGAATCCAAAAGGCTACCGCGCGCTGGAAGGGCTGCATCGTGCGACCTGCGATCAGCAGCGACGCCACCAAGCTGGCCGCCGTGATCACACCATTAACCGTCAGCACCGCACCCACCGTCGCGATACTACCGAGCATAATGTTGGCGAACGCGGCGGAATTGTTGAACAGCGCCGACGTCTGCTGGGTGACATGGTAGCTGGCGAACGAGGTGGTCGCCATGAAGCGCTCGTAGCGCCGCGCCATGATCGATTCGAGGCCGGCCGCCTTTACTGTGTGGCAGCCCTGAAGCGACTCCATCAAAAAGCTAAAACGCGCGTCGTCGGCGTCAGAGCGCGCGGCGATGGCCTTGCGGAGCTCTCGCGCAGCGCCAATAGCAAGAACTACGAATAATACCAAGATTGACAAAGGTACGATGACCAGCGGACCGGCAATCATTGCAACGGCAGCCAAGTAAACCGGCACAAATGCAATGTCAGTCGCCATCGTCAGCGTCTGACCGGAGTAAACGTCCTTCAACTTGCACGTGGCCGACATGCGCTGGAGGATACGGCCCACCCCCTCAGCTCTGACAGAATCCGGCGCAGCACCGAGCATCCGCGCCATCGCTTCGCCCGACATCAGATGGTCGTAGCGGGCGGCGTTACGGGTTTGGAAGTAAGCGCGGCAGAGCCTAAGCACCACCTCCAAGCCAATGGCGACCAGAACACCAGTCACCAACACGAACAGGGTGCCTGTTCCCGGGTTGGCTATCACGCGCGTATAGGTTTGCAGCATCAAAATCGGGAAGGCGAGCGCCAGCACATTGATGGCCACTGTCGCGAGAACGACGGACACACTATTTCGGCGGTGACCTGGCGGGATGAAGCGGGCCAACCGGCGCCGACCTCGCTCCGCGCGGGAGAAGGCGAACGTCATCAGGCGAACCCGTTCGGGTTGGCAGCATGGGCGGCATCTGAATCGAGCTCGAGCGCGCCGATCCCTTCCATGACACCACCAGACACATCGGGCAGTGCATCAGGATCACTATCGGCCGCGGCCGCCACATCATCCCACTCGCCGCCACTATTGCCGGGACGTTCTGTCCACTCCAACGGCGCATCCTCGTCTGACGACCCGCGTTCCGGCGATCCGCCGTTGTCATCAGCCGCAGGACGCGGATCGGAAGGGACCGTCTCCGCGCGGACGTCAGCCTCTGCTACGCTCTCCTCGCCTGTCTCACCCGAACGCCCATCAAGAGGCTGTTCGGCGCCGCTCTCAACTGCCCCTTCCTCGGGCTCTTGAGTGCCCGATAGACTGTCTCCAGGGCCCAAGTCATCACTCAACTCAATATTCGGAGCCTCATCATCTACGCCGGCAAGCACTGAGCTGTCCTCGCCGCTCCCCGCAGCATCACCGGCCTCGGGGCTCGTCGCCGCATCCGGACCAGCCTCCGCCGCATCACTTGGCGCCTCACTCATCATGAGGCTTGGCTCACGGATCAGGACGTCAGACTGATCATCAACCTCCGAGAATGGATCCACACCCCGCTGATCCATCGCACCGTCATTGTTATTCACCGACGGCGGGGCTGCGAGCAGCTCCATCCATAACTCGCCAGTCTCAGGATCCTCAGTAACCTTGTAGAAGCCACCCGAACTCTTGGTCGATCTGTCGAGGTCGTGATCCCCACCATTACCGCCGGCGTAAACATTGCCGTCAGAATCCAACATGACCGCACCATAGGCGGTCCCCGTGATGCCCTCGACTTTCTCACCATCAACAATGATGCCGCGGATCTCCTCAGACTCCATCACCGGCGAACCACCGTCCGCAACCTCGGAGACATCAATCTTCACCAGCGTACCTGGTTTGCCATTCCCCTGATGGCTGACGCCATAAAACGTTTCAGTCTCAGCGTCGTAAGCAAGATCGGCAAGACCTTCTAATTTCGGAACATCTTGGACTTTATAAGTCGTTGTGTCTGGGCCTTCTTCACCTAAGGTGCTAAGATCAATTGTCGTAGCAGTACCGCCGCCCGATGAAAACACCCAAAGGTTCCCATCCGAATCCACGTCGCCAATGAAAGAGTCGTGGCCGGTATCGGCCATTTTATACGATGCCCCCGTGGCATCGATCATCACCACATCACCCTTGGTCACAGAATGACCGAGACTATCCTCACCTGACGCGCGGGCCACCCCATAAAGAAGATCATCGCCAGTATTGAAACCGATGGCGTTGATATCCAGCCCAGCCTCATTCTCCATGGCCGTGTAACTGTCGGTGTCTAGGTCGAACGAGTGCAGCTGACCGTTTAAGATCTGATAGACGTTGGACTGGCCCGGCGCGAACGCCTCCACGGTGACTGTCTCACCGCCCACCGAGACCTCCCTTTCATAGGTCGCAACGACACCGGATGTATCGATTTCCGGAGACCCATCATCGGCCGGCCCGGTATCGACGACAGTAAAGGTCAGCGACTGTTCGCCACCGCCGCCTACAAAGCTGACCGATTGGTCGGAGAACACCCCGCCCGATTGCTCCACCACCTCGACGACCGTGCCATCGACAGCGACTTCAACAACAGCATGCGTTGTGTCGGCCGCGAGGTTTGCAGCGATGCCGAATTCAAGGTTGTAGGTCGCACCGTCAACCGTCTCGATTGTTGTGCCCAACTGAGCTTGGCCGGCATCATTGACCCCCTGGCTCCAGCCGGGTGTGGCCATGTCCTCGGCAAACGACAGGTTGCCGTCCACTGGTGCCAATAGGTTGGTCGGTTCTACTGGAGCCGCGGGCGCCTCACTCGGTGCCTCATTCGGGGCCGGCGTATCGCTCACAACACCGTCCACCGAACCGTTCTGAGGCTTATCTGGCCAATTGTTCTCACTGACGTCGCCCAGGGGGTTGCTCTCGGCCGCCCCCGCCGGATCACCGCTGACCTCGCCAGCGGGGTGGTCGCTGGCATCAGTGTCCTGCGGTCCTGCTGCGCCCCCCTGCTGGACGCCAGCGACTGGTTCGTTCACCTCGCCAGCGGCTGGGTTGACCGGCTGAGACGCGTCCGCCTCGGCGGTGGAAGTTGTCACCCCGGGCTGTTCGCCCGGCGTAGGCTCATCGCCGCCCGCCAGCGCAGCGTCACCGCCGCCGGTCGGACCACGATCATCGCCATCAGCCGACAGGTTGACCGCATCCGGCTCCAGCGGCGCGTCCTCACCGGAGCCCGCCGCAGCGACAGCAGCAACCAGCAAGGCCTCAAGATCGCCATCGCTCAGACCACCAACGCCCGACGCGGCAGCCGGTAACGGCATCGAATCGCTGCCATCGCCAAACGACGGCTGCGCCCCAAGCTCTCCTGGCAAAGCCTGGGCTTCGTAACCGTTCAACTCTGGCGCGACAGCCGCGCCCGCCCCCGCACCTAAAGATCCGTCCAGCGCGTCGGCCAATCGCATCTCGGCAGATGCACGCGTCCCATCCCCAAAACTGCTTAGTACGACCTCAGACAGCGGCATCTCGCCATCAGCCGGACCAACCGAGCGCCCGTCCCACGTCCCGGGCGTCATGGCGCTCGCCGCCGCCACCGGAGCACCATCCTCCACTGGGGTCGGGTCCAGCACAACGTCTTGATCGATGCCCGCAACCAGCTTCTGAGTCTCTTGCGCGGCCGCGTCCCCGCTCGAGCGGAACAGCCACGCCTCAAGCTTTTGCCGGACCGCTTCCACCAACCCACCTGGCGGATCTGGCTGATTGCCTCCTTGCGTATCGACCACCGCGCGCTCCCCGCATGTTGATTGCGGCGCAGCTCACACTGACCGCAGCATGACGGGTGGCAGAGGAAGCTTGGCGATAGCTTTTATACGCAATTCGTTAGATCACGCCCGGCAGTCTTCGGCCGGGCCGGATGGCGTGGGGCCTAACGGTAGAACATCTCCACCAGGAACAGCGGCACCGACGGAATATACGTCACAATCAGCAACAACGCGACAAGCACACCAATAAAGGGCAAGTTTGTTCGCGTTGTCGCCCATATATCTGTTCGCGCAATGGAACACGCCGTCACAAGAACGCTCGCCACAGGCGGCGTCTGCTGCCCAATCGCAATATTCAGCGTTAAAATGATCCCGAACTGCACAGGGTCGATGCCGATCTGTGTGATCAGCGGCAACACAATCGGCGTCACAAGAATAATCGCCGCCGCGCCGTGCAAAATCATGCCCAAAAACAACAGCATGACGTTGAGCAACATCAGCACAACAGTGCGATCGTCGGTCAGCGCCACAATGGCACGAGAAAAGTTCTGCGGCGCTTCAGACTGCGTCAGGTAAAGCCCCAGCACAGCCGAGGTCGCCACCAAGAGCATCACAATCGCAGTCTGGCTCACCCCCTCAATCAGCGCTTCATAAAGCGCGCGAATGCGGATCTCGCGATAAACCAGCGTGCCAATCACCAGCGCCGCCACAACAGCAAGTCCCGCCCCCTCAGTGGCGGTCACGATGCCACCGAAAATGCCCCCCAGAATGATCACCGGCAACAGCAGCGCCGGCCCAGCGGAAATGAACGCACGCCCCAGCCGACGCAGCGAAAACGCCTCTTCCCGCGGCAGGTCGTAGCGAACCGCAAACCAGTACGCGAGCGCCAAAAGCCCCGCCGCGCCCAAGAGCCCCGGCACAATCCCCGCCACAAAAAGCTGCGTGATCGAGGTGTCGGACAGCGCGCCATACAAGATCATCGGGATCGACGGCGGAATGATGATCGCCAGCGACGCGGACGAGGATGTCACCGCCGCAGCAAAGGTCGGCCGATACCCCTTCTTTTTCATCGACGGGATGAGCACCGAGCCAATGGCCGCCACATCCGCCACCGCCGAGCCCGAGATCTCAGCAAAGAACAGCGACACGCCAATGTTCACCATCGACAAACCGCCGCGCACAAAGCCAACCAGCGCTGACGTAAAGTCGATCAAGCGGCGGGAAATCCCGCCCGTATTCATCAGCGCTCCTGCCAGAATAAACAGCGGGATAGCAATCAGCGGAAACGACGTCGCCCCATCGAAAATGGCAAGCGCAGCGTCGTAAAGCCCAAGCACGCCGTTATCGATGATGACCCCGGTCAGCGCCGCCGCCAAAATCGCAACGGCGATGGGCACGTTGATGGCAATCAGCGCCACCAGCGCGATCAAAACGAGGATCGTGATCATCCACCCCGCTCCGCGCGTGCAATCTCTTCCTCAATCTCCTCATCCTCCGAACTGCGTCCGTCGCGCAGTGTCGCCCAAGCGGCGGGCGAGGAGAGGAGCGTCCCAATCACAAAGAGCGCCGCCCCAATCGGCACCACGGATTGGGTCACCGCGAGCGGGATCGGCAGCGAGATCAGCGTATCTGATCCCATAATCTGAAGGATGAACCAGCCAGCATAGCCAACCGCCACAAACGAGGCGATCACCACCGCTTCGCCGAGCAAAAACACGATAAAGCGGGCACGCAACGGCAGCGACAACACCAGCCCAGGAAAGCCCAAATGCCGGCGCCGCAATGCCGCGAGCCCCGCCCCATAAAAGGTCAGCCAGGCCAACATCACAGAGGCCACCTCGTCGTACCAAACAAACGACGAGTTGAAGACGTACCGCGCGGTCACGGCCGACACCACCACGACCGCAAGCGCCACAAGGATGCCAATCGTGATGGCCTCCAGAACGCGGCGGAGGACGTTGGATAGGAGGCTCATCGGTCCCGCCTTGATCAGGTCAGCGGCCGGCCCCCCGCGGGGCCCGGCCAGAAAGGCTTAGCTGCCGGAACCCAGCGAAATCGCCTTGTCGATCATCTCCTGACCGCCATCGACCTCAGCCGCAAAGGCCTCATAAACCGGCGCGGACGCTTCCACGAACGCCGCACGGTCCGCCACGTTCATGGACATGCCGCCGGCCTGCAGAGCCTCTTCCAGGCGGGCATCGTCCTTGGCGCCTTCTTCGCGCGCCCAGGCCGACATCTCACGCGCCGTCTCTTCCAGGATGGCGCGGATTTCCGGATCCATACTGTCGTAAACGCGCTTGCCCATCGTCGGATAAGCCGGCGAATACACGTGACCCGTCTTGGTCAGGTAAGTCTGTACTTCGTTCAGCTTGGCACCGGAAATGTTGGTGTAGGGGTTTTCCTGCCCATCGATCACGCCGGTCTGCAGCGCGGTGAACACTTCGGAGAAGCTCATCGGCGTCGGGTTCGCGCCGTAGGTCTCGAACATGCGAACCCGCCACGTCGAACGCGGCGTGCGCAGCTTCACGCCGTCAAGGTCGTCCGGGGTGTTAATGGGGCGCACATTGTTGGTGATGTGGCGTACACCGTTTTCCCAAACCGCGAGCACCTTGTAGCCGTCGTCTTCCACGGTCGGCGCAATCTCAGACCAGAACAGCTCGTCCTCAATCCGGCCCATGTGGTCGCGGTCGGCCACCAGGAAGGGCATGTCAAACAGCGCAAACTCATCGCTAATCGACGCCATAATCGACGACGGCAGAGCGAGGTGCACCGAGCCCAGCTTCAGCTTTTGCATCAGCTCTTTGTCTTTGCCGAGCTGGCTGGAATCAAACAGCTTCA
>CAKZYH010000222.1 GCA_937884725.1 uncultured Paracoccaceae bacterium | reverse complement strand
TGCCCTCGCCGATGGCATCGGCGCTGGAGGTGAGCTTTACCGGTTCGCCAAACAGGGTGATGGAGCCGGCGTCGGCCTTGTAGTGGCCTGACAGGATTGAGACGAGGGTGGACTTTCCCGCGCCGTTTTCGCCGATGATGCCGTGGACGGTGCCGGCACCCACAGTGAGGTCGACATTGTCGTTGGCGCGCACGGCACCGAAGGTTTTGCAGATGCCCTGAAGGTCGATGGCCGGTGCGCTCACGGGCGGGGTCCGTTCGGATCGGCGGCGACAAGCTCAACAGTGTTGCCCTCAGGGTCGGTGACAAAGAGGCCGCGCCAGCCGATCCAAGGGAATTCTTCCACGCGGTGGGGGATGGCGTGGCGATCGAAGTGGCGCATGGCGGCGGCTTGTTCAGAGTAGTCGATGGTGAGCGCCAGGTGGTGGAGGTTGCCGCCCTCCCCTCTCGCGCCGTCATCGGGGAAGAGCGCGAGGACGCAGGTGTGGCCCGCGTGGCCTTCGCTGATGCGCAAGAAGACGATGCCGCTCGGCCGTACCGCGAGGAGCGGCAGGCCGATGACGTTCTCGTAGAAGGCCCGCATTGCGGCGATGTTGTTGCACCGGATGGCGATTTCGCCGAGCGCGCGCACGGTGAACCCCCGACCGCTCATTGCGGCCGGAGGTGCTGCGTTTGTGGCGTTTGGCGAATGGGCCGCGTCGGTCGGCATTAGACTGGGCAGTCGCCGTCGCTCTCGTAGTTGTGGACGGTCAGCTCGCCCGACAGGATGTTTGCCTTCGCCGCTTCCACGGCGGCCCGGATGTCGGGCGTCAGAAGGTCGGCGTTTTCATCGTTGGCCACATAGTCGATGCCGCCTTCGGCGATACCGAGAACCTGCACGCCGGGTGTGAAGTCGCCGTTCATGGCGTCCATGAAGGTGTCGTAGGCGGCGTTATCGACGCGCTTCAGCATGGAGGTCAGCACCGAGCCAGGGGCGACGGTGTATTGATCGCTGTCGACGCCGATGGCGAGTTCACCCTCGTCGGCCACGGCACGGATAACGCCAAGGCCGGTGGCGCCGGCGGCCGAGTAAACCACGTCGGCGCCACGGTCCATTTGGCTGCGCGCGATTTCAGCGCCCTTGGTGGGATCGCTCCAGGCGGCGGGGGTGGTGCCGGTCATGTTTTGGATGACGGTGGCGTCGGGGTTGGCCGACTTCACGCCCTGGGCGTAGCCGCAGGCGAACTTGCGGATGAGCGGGATGTCCATGCCGCCGA
>CAKZYH010000221.1 GCA_937884725.1 uncultured Paracoccaceae bacterium | reverse complement strand
AGATCGTCGAACCCGATCCGCCTTAACAGATCGTGTTAATGGGTCCCGGCCCTAGGAGGGAACGAAATTGATCTTAATCGTCGAGCGAAAATCTGTGAATCTTCCTTCGTGCTTGTTATCAAAAAACCCAAAATTAGCCTGACCTTGTCCCAGTTTCTATTTATTACCGCTGATATTTTGGGACCTTTAACCCGACCGACCTCTACCGGTTTGATTGTGTCGCACGCCATATCTTGTTTCGCTGGGCTTGGTCAGTGCCTCTTTTTTCAACCTGACATCGCAACCTATTTTCGCAATCGCCTAACGTAATCTTCGGGTTGATTCAGCCGCCGAATGTAAGGTCCGCTTCGATCGCCGCGATACTGAAGACGACATCACCGTCGTCCCGATTCAGGGATATAATGGGAGTGTGCCTTTGTGCACGGATGCGCTGACCGATAATTTGGTCGAGGTCATTTCGCGGGATGCGCGGCATACGCCTCCTTTTGCCACAAATGCTTGGCTAAGGAGCGGTCTTCGGGTCCGATCAGGCTCACATCGTTCGGCGGAGGATTCGGAACCCGAATCTTCTCAACTTAAGCTCGAAACTCCGTCAATAACTCGCCTAAGTCGTGTTGGCCGGATGGCTCACGCGATCAATGCGGCCCGAATGTGCGCCAGTCTCACCCGCAACAGCCTGTGAACCGCGCGCTCACAATCGAAAGGCCCGCTCCAATGAACGCGTAACATGCAGCGACGCAGCCCACGTTTGGCCTGCCACCCGGGTGAGAACGGCAAACACACAGCCCCTTGCGAAACGCGCATCGTTGCCAAAGTCGATTGGATAGCCTCCGACCCGAAGCGAGAGACAGCGCCATGACAACCTTGCCCGCATTGCCCTTCGCCAGCTGGGCGGACACGAAGGACACGCTGCACCTCTTCTTGCAAATGATCGGCAAGGTTCGCCTCAAAACCCATCCCAAGCTAAACCACTGGTGGCACGTCACCCTTTACCCGCACGTGCGCGGCCTCACCACCGGCCGCATCCCCCACGGCGACGGCGGCTTCGCCATCGACTACGACATGCTGGACCACAAGGTGACCGTCAGCGCCGACGACGGACGGCAAGACAGCTTCGACGTCCCCGGACTGACCGTCGCGCAGTTTCACGACGCTCTGTTCTCACGCCTCAAAACACTCGGCATCAGCGTCAAAATCGTCGGCATCCCCTACGACAATAAGTCAAAAACCTCGTTCGCCACCGACACAGTGCCCCGCGCGTACGACACAGCCGCCGTCTCCAACTTCTGCCGCGCGCTCCAGTCTATCTCCAACGCCTTCGAGACCTACCGCGCCGGCTTTGTGGGCAAACAGACCCCGGTGCAGCTCTACTGGCATTCCTTCGACTTGGTCGTGACCCGGTTCTCAGGACGCCCCCACCCGCTGGACGGCGGCACGCAATCAGACCGCGAAGCCTACTCGCACGAGGTCATTTCGGTCGGCTTCTGGCCCGGCGACGACACCTTCCCCCACGCCGCGTTCTACGGCTACGCCTATCCCGAACCCGATGGCCTCAACACAGCGCCGCTCGCACCAGCCGAGGCGTTCTGGGCGGAGAAAAACGGCGGCGCCCTCGCCATCCTCAAGTACGACGATGCGCGACTGGCAGAGAGCCCCAACACGCAAATCCTCAGCTTCCTCAACAGCCTATACGACGGCTCAGCGCAAAAGGCAGGATGGCCCGCACAGGCCCTGCGCCACGAGTACGCCTAACGCGAAAACCAATGCAGCCCGCCCTTGCCAAAGCGGCCGGCCTCACCCACCACTGACGTGAGGCACAGGGGAAGGCTGCGGCATGCATTCCGCCACAAAGATCGTTATCATCACCGAACGATCCATCCTGCAAAACGTGGCCGAGCTCATCCTGGAGGAAGGCGCGACCGGCTACACTTACACCTCAGCAGGCGGTCAAGGCAGCCGCGGCAGACGGCGCATTGACCGCGCGCCCCAGGTGGCCAGCATTCTGGAAAACGTTAAAATCGAGTCCATCGTCGCCGATCACGACACCGCGGAGCGCATCACCGCAGCCGTGATCGAAGCCTACTTCGACCACTACGCCGGCATCATTTACGTCGAGCCCGTCGAAGTGCTGCGCCCCGACAAGTTCAAGGTCTGACCCGGGCCCCTCAAAAAACCACCTCAGCCAACGCGACAAAGAACGGAATGCCAATCCCCACGGCAATCGGCGTCCCGACACTGGTGGACGCGCCAATATAGCTCGACGGGTTGGCGCTCGGGATGCCAGCGCGCAGCGTCGGCGGGCCAGAAATGTCGGACGATGACGCGGCCAGCACCGCCAGCAGGATCACACCACCAGGGCTGATCCCAGTCGCGAGGTGGATCAGATAGCCAAGCCCAAAGGCAACGAGCCCGTGCACCAGCGGCATCACCGCGGCATAAATCGCATACCACTGCGCCACCCGCCGAAGCTCATTCAGCCGCTGCCACGCCTCCATCCCCATGATCAGCATCAGCACCGACAAAAGCCCGCGGAAGAGCGGGTCGTAGAACGTATCAAACACTCGTTCCGGATGGGTGAGTAGCCCAAGCAGCAAGCCCAAGATGAGCGCTGACAGCGCGGCACCCTGCAGGCTACCTTTCACAATCGCCCAAACACTCGTGCGTTTGCCTGTGGTCTTCGTCTTCTTCTCGGCGTGCATGCGCGCCAACACGATCGCAAGCACAAGCGCCGGAATGTCCATGAATGGATAAAGCGCCGGCACCCACGCCTCATAGGCAATGCCGTCCCGCTCCAACAGCACCATCGCCGCCCCGAGCGTAGAGGCACTCACCGCGCCAAACAGCCCAGCGGTCGCAATGGCATCATCCCGCCTGATCCCTGGCAACCGCGCCAGCGTCACCAAACCCAAAAGCACAATGCCGGCCCCAAGGCCCATCGCTGCCAGCGCCGGCAAAATCATGTCTGCAAGCTCGGCCTCACGGATCTCCATCCCGCCCTTCAGCCCGATGCGCATCAACAGCATGAAGACGGCGAAGCGGTAAATCGCGTCCGGGATTTCCAGCTTGGAGCCGCACGCGGCAAGCAGAATACCGCCGATCAGGAACGCAAGCGTCGGCGATTGAAACTGCGAAACGACGCGCAGAGCGAACTCGACAAGGACATCCACGCCCTAACCCCTGGGAAAGACCAGCAGACACGTGCGCTGACTTAGCGCCCCACATCAAGCGGCAAGCCACCCAACAAGAGCCCCGCCCACGCGATCAAACGGTGCGCCCGGCGGAGCCAATGGCGTTCTCGACCGGATTGGACCCGCCGTTCAGCCCACAAGAACCGGGCCGCCTTGCGATAGATCATTGCCGCGTTGGCGCGATCGTTCACCATCACCGCAACAACGCACAGCCGGGGAAGAGACAAGAAAAGAACCGCCCAAAACCCCGCCAGCTAACAAAGCGCACGCCCTGCACTGCCAAGGAGGAACAGCCATGCCCATCAAAATGCTGCTCACGGTGACAGTCCTTGTTGCCGGCACCGCACCCAGTGGCGCCAGCGGCCCATCCAACGCCCAGGCCGAGCGCGGCGAACAGCTCGCCCAAACGTGGTGCAGCAGCTGCCATGCCATCGGCACCCAATCCCAGACGCAAGCGTTCTCCGACGCGCCATCGTTCGAGGCGCTCGCCCGCCGGATGCTGCTCGATCAGGGCGAGCTGGCGTGGGCGCTCCTGGCCCCGCACCCCCTCATGCCAGGCTTCCCGCTCACCCAGCCCGAGGTACGAGCCCTATCGGCCTACTTCGCACAGCTGCGCCAGCAGGACTCCCTCAACAGTGCGCCCACCGGCACGATCACGACGCTTGGCAGCACAAGCGCTGAAACGCGCGGCGGGGAGATGGCGCAGCAGCTCTGCTCTGAATGTCATGCCGTCGCCGGAGCCGGCCCAAGCCCCATCGCCGACGCACCAGCTTTCTCCACGCTCTCGGAGCGCTACCCAGTTCACTACCTCGAGGAAGCGTTGGCGGAGGGCATCCTCGTCACGCACCCTGACGTCACGATGCCCGAGTTCGTCTTCGAGCCGAACCAAATCAACGACCTCATCGCGTATCTGGAAAGCATTCAGACGCCAGACCACGCCAACTAGCCGCCCACGCGGTCCAACATCGCGGCCGGACCGCAAACGACCGCGTGGCGCGTCATCGCCGCCGCCCGTCGGATCACCGGGACGCAGGCAGCATGCCTCCAACCCAACGACGCCGTTCCGGTCCTCGCCCCTTTCCGCTAACGTGCCCTTCAAATGGCGCGTTAGAGGTGGGTGAGATGGGCAAACGTCGGAATCGGACGGGGGCACTCGCGGCCGTCTTCGCAGGCGGTCTCTCCGCCATTCTCCTCGCCAGCATCCCCGCCGCCGCGGAGCGCGTCTCCCAACGCCTCGACGGCATCGATCTGCCCGGCGCCGACTACGCCACCTTGCGCGACACCACCCTTTCCGCCTGCGAGCGCCAGTGCATCGCCGACACTGAGTGTGGCGCCTTCACCTTCAATAACCGCGTCAACTGGTGCTTCCTGAAGTCCAGCGCCG
>CAKZYH010000220.1 GCA_937884725.1 uncultured Paracoccaceae bacterium | reverse complement strand
TGTGCTACCCCGGCGCGCGAGGGCCGGGGAGGACACCATGACGCCGCTGCGCGAATACAATAGCTACGATGCAGCGCGCCGGTCGTTCGAGTGGCGGCTCCCGACCCGGTACAACATTGCCCACGATTGTTGTGACGCCTGGGCGGCAAGGTTCCCAGATCGTCCGGCCCTGTTTTTTGCCAATGCCGCCGGGGATCCCGAAGCGCTCACTTATCGCGCACTTGCCCGATTGGTGAACCGGGCGGCCAACATGTTTGTTGCCCTCGGGGTCACTGCATCGGACCGTGTGGCCGTCCATTTGGGTCAGCGTCTCGAAACCATCGTGACCCATCTGGCGCTCTATAAGATGGGCGCAATTGCGGTGCCGCTCGCTGCAGTGTTTGGCCCGGACGCCATCGCGTATCGTATCGGCCACGCCGGCGCGCGGCTCGCCGTCACCACGGCGGAGGGCCGTGAACGCATGCCGAACGGACAGGCAGTGGTCACCGTGGGCGGTGGCGGCACCGATGGTTGGGACACGCTGATGGCGCAGGCGAGCGACCGGTTCGTCGCTGCCCCCACCGGCCCCGACACGCCCGCCATGATGATTTTCACCTCCGGCACCACGGGCCAACCCAAGGGCGCGCTCCACGGCCATCGGGTCCTGTTGGGGCATTTGCCAGGCGTGCAAATGCACCATGATTTGCTCCCCCAAGACGGCGACCGCCTTTGGACCCCCGCGGATTGGGCATGGGCGGGCGGCTTGCTGAACGTCCTTTTGCCTGGCCTTTCCATGGGCGTGCCGGTGGTGGCGCAGCGGGCCGCGCGGTTTGATCCGGAAGAGGCTCTTGATTGGGCGGCTCACGCTGGCGTGCGCAACGCGTTCATTCCGCCGACGGCGCTGCGGATGATGCGCGGCCTCAAACCCAAGATCAGCCTGCGATCAGTGGGATCGGGTGGGGAGAGCTTGGGCGCTGCGACGTTCGAGTGGGCAAAGAGCGCGCTCGGCCTCACCATCAACGAGTTCTACGGGCAGACCGAATGCAACCTGGTGCTATCCAGCTGTGATACTTGGGGCATTGCCGCGCCAGGCATCATTGGCCGCGCGGTGCCGGGCCACGATGTGGCCATTGTCGACGATGATGGCGTTCCGGTGCCCGACGGCGAGCAAGGCAACATTGCCGTGCGCGGTGGCGATCCAGTGATGATGCTTGGCTACTGGAACGATCCGGCCGCGACGCGGGAGAAATATCGAGGCGGCTATATGCTCACCGGCGATCAGGGTGTGGCGGAACCTGACGGTGTGCGGTTCGTGGGGCGCGATGACGATGTGATCTCCTCCGCCGGGTATCGGATTGGGCCTGGCGAGATCGAGGACTGTCTGATTGGCCATCCTGCCGTGGCGCTGGCCGCGGTGGTCGGCGCCCCCGATCCGGTGCGCGGCGAGGTGGTCGCCGCGTTCGTGAAGCTGCGAGACGGCGCCTCCGGTTCCGACGCGCTTGCCGAAGACGTGGCGGCGCATGTGCGCGAACGGCTCTCAGCCCACGAGTATCCGCGCATTGTGCGTTTCGTCGATGACATCCCGCTCACGAGCACCGGCAAGGTCATCCGCCGCGGCTTCCGGCAGGCGCTGAGCTAAGGGCCGTAGGATCGGGTCCTGTCCCTGCCGCATGCAAGCCATCCTGTTGCGGCCGTTGCGACGCTTCGCCTCGCACCACCATTAAGGTGGTATGGCCCTTAGTCTCGCTCCCTCCAACCTGTCCGAAACCGCACGGGGCATCCTTTATAAAGTCATCTCAGCGATGATCTTCACGGCCATGCTCACACTGGTGAAGCTCGTGGGCGAACGGGTGCCGGTCGGTCAGACCCTGTTCTCGCGGAACTTTTTCGGCGCGATCCCGGTGCTGATCGTCATCGCCTACAACGGCAGCCTGCGCAGCGCTCTCAAGACCGACAAGCGGTTGAGCCACATCGCCCGCGCCATGGCCGGCATGGTCGCGATGGGCCTTTGGTTTTCCGCGCTCCAGCGGCTGTCCTTTCCGGAGGCAACCGCCATCGTCTACGCCGCGCCTCTCATGATGGTTGCGCTTGCGGCTATCGTTTTGGGAGAGCGCGTGCGGATGTACCGCTGGACGGCGGTCGCAGTGGGGATGGCCGGCGTTTTGGTGATCCTTACACCCCAAATCCGAACAGGCTTCGACGTGACCAGTGACGCCAAATCGCTGGGCGCGCTGATGGCGCTGGGATGCGCGGTGTTCATGGCCATCGCAGCAACCACAGTGCGGCAACTCTCAAAGACCGAGGACACCACCACCATCGTCATTTACTTTTTGCTGGCAGGCTCAGCGGTCACGGCGCTCACCGCCCCGACCTGGGTGATGCCGTCGCCGCTTGATGCCGCGATGCTGGTGATGATCGGGATTCTTGGCGGCTGTGGGCAGCTCGTGCTCACGCAGGCCTACCACCATGCCGAGGCATCGCTCATCGCCCCCTTCGAATACACGTCCATGATTTGGGTGGTTCTCATCGGCTATTTTGTGTTCGCCGAGGTGCCCTCAGTGGCAGTGCTTGGCGGCGCAGCCATCGTGATCGCGTCCGGGATTTTTGTCATTTTCCGCGAGCGCCAACTCGGCCTGGAGCGCAAAGAGCGTAAAGTGGGTGTGCCGCTAAGGCCATAAACGACCGGCCGAACAGCACGGGTTACCGACCCGGCAAGCGTGGCAGCGGCAGATCAATCTGTCGATTTGGCCTGCTGATAGGCGCGGATGCGGTCTTTCAGCGATGGTTCCGCGGTGGGACTGGGGGCGCTTTCGCCGGCTGCAAAATTTTCGGCCATGGTTTTCATCGTGGCCTTCAGCTCGGCAATCGTGTCGGCATCGATCGCTTGGGCGCGTTCAGCGGATGCTTTCACGCGGTTGTACTCGCGCTCGAAATGGGCGGCTGTGCTTTTCAGCGCGCTCTCGCTCTCCGTCAGCGCTTGGGTTCGCTCTGTGAGTTCGGCGATCTCGGCCCTCATGGCGTCCATGTTCTCAGCGTCGGCCGGCGACGGGACAGTGGCGAACCCATCGCCGTTCATAATGCCGCCTTCAGCCGCTGCAACGGTGAGCCGCTCCACCTCTTCCATCAGGCCCCGATTGCGCTCACGCAGTTCGTCAAGCGTCTGACGAAGGTCAGCCGCCTCCGCCACTTGAGCATCATCGATTTCGCCCGCTTGCAGGGCGGCAGTGGTCTCCTCAGCGGTTTCCGCGCGGCGCATCGTGGCGTGAAGTTGCGCGTGCTGTTCGCGCAACTTGTGTTCCAACTCATGGATCCGTTGCAGGCGCAGCTCCAGAAGCGCGTCGCGCTTCTCCACCTCGTTGCGGCTGACGTGATCGCCCCGTTCCGCGTTGGTGACGCGCTCGCGCATGCCATCAAGCTCGTAGGCCAACCGCGACAGCTGCTCGCTGGCGGCCTCGGCACGCGCCTCTGCATCGCGCGCTTCGGATTGCGCGGCGGCAAGCGCGTTGGAGGTGTCTTCGTCTGGCGCCGGATTGGCACGCAAGTTGGCGATGAGCGTTTGCTGCTCCTCGACTGTTGAGCGGAGTTTGGCCAGTTCTTCGTGTTGGTCCTCACCGGGCTCGTCCGTCCCGCCGCCCGACATCTCCATAAGCGCCAGCTGCGATTGAAGTTGCTCGACCTGGGAGAGCGCCGCATCGGCGTCGGCCCGCGCGGCGTCGCGTTCCGCGAGGGCATCGCCCAACCCGCCGTCCTCTGAGCTTGCCCGTCGTGCTTGCTCGGCCACCACACGGTTCGCACGCTGGTTGGCCTCGTGAAGCTCTGCCCGCAGCGTGCTGATTGTCTCGGTCAGGTCGGTCACCTCGGTCCGCGCGCGATCCCGATCTGACAGGAGTTGCGGCACATCCCGCGCCCGTGAGGTTTGGTTCTCAAGTTCAACTCTGAGCTTCTCGGCTGCGCCCTCGGCCGCCTGCGCCTGCGCTGCGGCCTTATCGCGCTCCGTTTGCAGCGTGGTGTTGGCCTGCGTCATCTCCTTCAGCTGCAGCGTGCGCGTCAGATCCTCCTGCACTCTGCCGTGCAGCTCCTCAATCTTGCTCTCCAGCTCCGCCACCTCGACGGCATGCTTGGCGCGAAGCACATCCCGCTCGGTCTGCACCGCAGCAATCACTTGGGCCGTATCGCGCGCTTCGCTGGATTTGCGCACCCGTCGTCGCACCGACAGCAGCAGCATCAGCAGGATAACAGCTCCCGCGATGATGATAGGGAGACCGATCTCGTCGACTGTGGTCATGATGTTGACGCTCATATCCTGACGGGGCGGCAGCGCCCAAGCGGGTGCAAGGGCGCTGCCAGTAACTTCTTAGGCCGCGAAGGGCGGGAGAGTCACCGCCTCACGTCAGAACGGGTTCCAGGTGGGCTGCTCTGTGAACTTCAGATAGCCGAGTGAAAAGCCCAACCGAGCGCCTACGCCGGTCCGCACCGGGACCAGGTAGGTGTGGTCGGCCGCCATCACTGTCATCGAAACGCCCCCGACCAGATAGGCCGATCCGTCCACACCGGTGTAACGCTGCAGCAGAGCGTTGGTGTCGGGCAGGTTGTAGACCAGCATCATGACGCGACTGCCCGCGCCGCCAAAATCCCAGCCCACCGACGGGCCTTGCCAGTAAATCGGCTGCTCGCCGTGGCGCAGCACCAGCTTGCCCTCGCCGTACCGAAGGCCGCCGACGATGGCGCCCGAACCCTCTTGGCCGAGGATGTAGCCGTTGGGCTGGCCGAAGCGCGAAAAGATGTTTTGCAACATGGAGGCGAGCGCGCCGGAGGTTTCCCCGAAAAACTCGTGGCCGGCGTCGATCATCTCCCGCTGGCTGTATGGAGTATAGTCGACGAGCCGGTCTTGGGGGCTCCCCGTGTGGGAGCTGTAGGAGCGGGTAGTACCGGCATCAAACTGCTGCTCGATGGCAAACGCCGGCGTGGCAAGACCCAGCGCAGAGGCGAGGGCGAGACGGGTGAGGGTTTGGCAGATACGCACCATGGGACACCTTATGTGAGCGGGTGGGCTTTGGGGCGGGCGCGTGTCACGGTCCTGTGCGACACAGTTTGATGGAAAGCCCGATGACCGACGATCTGGACCTTGCAAGCCTTCTCGCGTCCCGCCTGTGCCACGATGTGGTGGGGCCGGTGGGTGCGATCCAAAACGGCTTGGAGTTGATCGCCGAAGACAAGTCGATGACCGAAATGGCGATGGCACTCATTCAAAAGAGCGCGGCGCAGGCATCGGCCAAATTGCAATTCGCGAGAACCGCTTACGGAGCGGCGGGCGGCGCCGATGTGCTCGATCCTGCCGAGGCAGGCCGGCTGACAGCGGCGATGTTTGAGGGGGAGCGCGCCACGCTCTCCTGGCAGTGGAACGGCGCGCCGGCGGGCCGCGTGACGGTTAAGCTTGCTATGATCCTTGCCACCTACGCGCTCGGTGCTGTGCCGCGCGGCGGCGAAGTTACGGTGGAAGAAAGCGATGGCGCGGTCATCGTCACGGCCACCGGTGATCCCGTGCGCGAGCCTGCCTTCCTCGATGTCTTGAAGGGGGGCCAGGATGTGTCCGACCCCCGGGCAGTGCCGGCCGCGCTCGTTCAGCGGCTCGCCAAAGCCAATGGGCGCTCGCTCGATGTGGAAGAGGGCGAGGGGATGATGAGGTTCGTGACCGCGGCCGCCTAAGCCGCAGTCGCCAAAACGCAAAAAACGGGCCTGCGTGATGCCGGCCCGTTTGAAATGCTGTGGAGCGCAAGCGCGCCGAAGCGCGCGCCCTTTAGGCGAGTTCGCGCTGTGGCTGGTTGTCCGGCTCACGCAGTACATAGCCTCGTCCCCAGACGGTCTCGATGTAGTTTCGCCCACCAGTTGCTGCGGAAAGCTTTTTGCGAAGCTTACAAATGAACACATCGATGATTTTTAGCTCGGGCTCGTCCATTCCACCGTACAGGTGGTTAAGGAACATTTCCTTGGTGAGCGTCGTGCCTTTGCGGAGCGAAAGAAGCTCCAGCATCTGGTACTCTTTGCCGGTCAGATGAACGCGCTGGCCGTCGACATCAACGGTCTTGGTGTCCAGATTGACCGAAAGTTCGCCGGTCCGAATGATCGATTCGGCGTGTCCCTTAGAGCGGCGAACAATGGCGTTGATGCGCGCGACCAGCTCATCCTTATGGAAAGGCTTGGTGAGATAGTCGTCGGCGCCAAATCCGAGACCGCGCACCTTGTCCTCGATGTTGCCAAGGCCGGACAAGATTAAGATCGGCGTTTCGATCTTTGATACGCGCAAGGTCCGCAGCACCTCGTAACCGGACATATCCGGCAAGTTGAGGTCCAACAGGATGATGTCGTAATCATAGAGCTTGCCGAGGTCGATGCCTTCCTCGCCAAGGTTCGTCGTGTAGACATTGAACCGCTCGGAGTTCAGCATCAGCTCGATGCTTTGTGCCGTCGCGCTGTCGTCCTCGATCAATAGAACGCGCATGCGGTTCCTCTCATGCGTTCCGCCATGATCGGCGGGTTTTCCTTCATCACCGGGCCAGGCCCAGAACGGACGACCGAATCAGTGCACCTTAGTGTTACCAGTTCGGTCGGTGGACAAACGAGCGCGGACAACATTGTCCTCACGTTTTGCTCACCTCCCGTTCACCATGAATGCAGCCGGTAAACGGACCCTTAATTCGATCACTCGCTGTGCAACGATCGCCCAAAGAAACGAAAAACATCCACGGACGAGGTGTTAACGCCGCCGCGGTTTTTGCCCTTTTGTGGCGAACGAAATCGCAAGACCGGGTCTGTAGGGTGCAGGTGTTGAAAGAGTTTGGAGGCCGCGATGAAGCCCCGCGTGAGTACGATCCAGGCCAAAGAGTTTCAGGCCGCATCCCTGCGCCGTCAGCTGGCGCAGTTTGACCGCATGATTGGTGACTTGGAGACAATAAAGGCTGAGTTGACCAAGCAGATCGAGCAGGAGGAGCGGCGCACGAATAATGACGATCCCGCAAGCGTCCTGTACTCCACAGTTGCCCGTGCGGCGCGGGACCGGCGGGAAAACCTGTCGGCAACCCTCGATGATTTGACCGGTCGTCGGGAACGCGTGGTGGAAGCGATTGGCGATCTCGATGGCTTCTTCGCTGCGCTCAATTCGGCTGATAATCTGCCGCCAGCGCCTGAAAGTTGGGCTGCTGCCTAACCCAACTTCTGAGGCTGGTTGGCCTCAGTTGAAGAGGCTGGAGACGGACTGCTCCAGCGCAGTCCGGTTGATCGCCTCCCCGATGAGCGGCGCAGTGGGCAAAACGCGAATCCCAGTCGACGCGATCATCTTGGCGGACGGCTCGATGGTATCGCAAATTACGAGCTCGCGGAGCTTGGACTGCTCAATCCGAGCCACAGCACTGCCCGATAAAACACCGTGGGTAATGTAGGCTGACACCGCCGTCGCGCCGGCGTTGATCAAGGCTTCGGCTGCGTTGCACAGCGTGCCTCCCGAATCGACGATGTCGTCGATAAGCAGGCACGAGCGCCCCGAAACATCGCCGATGATATTCATCACCTCTGATTCGCCAGGGCGTTCACGGCGCTTATCGACAATCGCGAGCGGTGCCTCAATGCGGCGGGCGAGCTCGCGGGCCCGCACCACCCCGCCCACATCCGGCGACACCACCATCGCGTTCGACAAATCATAGCGCTCTTTGATGTCCCGGCTCATCACCGGCGCGCTGAACAGGTTGTCGGTGGGAATGTCGAAGAAACCTTGGATTTGGCCGGCGTGCAGGTCGATGGTCAGCACGCGATCAGCACCGGCGCGGGTGATCATATTGGCGACCAGCTTGGCCGAGATGGGAGTCCGCCCACCCATCTTCCGATCCTGCCGGGCGTAGCCGAAATAGGGGAGGACAGCAGTGATCCGGCGCGCTGAGGCACGTTTCAGCGCGTCCATAATGATCAACAACTCCATCAGGTTGTCGTTGGCGGGCGCGCTGGTCGACTGGATGACGTAAACGTCGGTGCCCCTGACATTTTCTTGGATTGCGACGAAGATTTCTTCGTCAGCAAAGCGGCGAACCTCGCAGGCGGTCAGCTTGAGGCTCAGATAGTCGGCGATGCCGGTGGCAAGCGGAATGTTGGAGTTGCCTGCGACCAGGCGGACGTTGCGCAAGTCGCGCCATCCGCCGCCGTTGCCGTCCATGGGAGCGCGCTGGTCCAAGGTGTCGTCCTCTCCGGCAATGGAAGAACGCCATACCGTGATCGCCGGTCAGCGCTCTGAACGCGTCGATGGATAGGCGACTGGCGGTTCTCGATCAATTCGGTTGATCGTTTGTTCACCATAGGCGGAACGAAATTTGTTCCGTCTGCGGCCATACCGCCACCGCCGTCAGGCGCGCGCGTTGAGCCAGGCGTTGATGAGTGCGGCTGTCCGACGGGCGATAAAGTCGAGATCGCGGTCGGCAATGTTCGACCAAGGGTCATTGTCCGACCCGTCGGAGCGCTGCTGGCCGGTGATGCGGTGAAGGCGCGTGCCGGAGACGTCTTGGATGTCGAACACATAAAAGACCAGCGAGGTGTTGTCGTCCGTAACAGCGGTGAGCGTCCCTTCCACCGTAAAGAGCGCCCGGCCGTCAGGCCGTTTCACCACCTGAAGGCCCTTGTTTTCCATGCGCTTCCAGAGGCGGCGCAGGAGGTCATCACCAATGTTGCCAGGCACCCCCTCAAACGGGAGAAAAGCAAAGGTCGCAAGATGCGGATCGGTGAGCGGGCGGCGCGGCGCCTCTGTGCGCTCCTGCAGGCCGGCTGCAATCCCCGTCAGCGCAGGGGACTCACAGCCAGCCAACAGTAGCGCGAGAACAAGGGCCGCGGCACGGATCATCGCGTTAAAAACTTCGGCGCGATGGCGGACAATGGCTCAGGCTCGCCCGTTGTCGTAAGGTAGGTGCGGCCGAGGCACATCGCGGTGGAGGTCTCAGAATCCATCAAGATCATGTGCGCAAACAGCACCATGTCCGGTTCGATGGGCGCCGGATTACCGTTGTAGAACATGGGCCACTCCATCCACGACGGCGTAAACGCTGCCCCTAACGAGTAGCCGCATGCGTTCAGCCGATGGGCAGACATACCATGATCACCCAAGGTATTGGCGTGGGCATCGAAGACATTGCCGAAGGTGTGGCCTGGGCGCATCACCGCCTTCACCGCTTCAAGCGCCGCCTCGACGGCCTCAAACATCGCCTCATGCTGCGGCCGCGGCGTTCCGACCACCACGGTCTCCATCATCGCGACATGATAATGGCGGTAGGTGCCGGCCCACTCCAGCGTGAGCTGATCGTTGGCGTCGAGGTTGCGGCGGCCCGCCTTGTAGCGGCACAGGAGCGCGTCCTCGCCGGAGGAAATGATGAATTCGTTGCCGGGATAATCGCCGCCGCCCGCGAAAATCGCCCCCTGCATGGCGGCAAGGATGTGCCCTTCGTCGGCGCCTGCCTTCGTTTCGGCAAGACCTGCGCGCAAAGCATCATCGGCGAGCTTGGCGGCCTGCCGCACATAGACGATTTCCTCAGCACTTTTGACTGCGCGCAGCCGCGGAATGATGTCCGAAGCGTCCTCTAGCTTGGCGAAGCTGCGGAGCCGCTCGTCCAAGCGCTGCCCGTTGCGGGCGGTGAGGCCGTGGGTGTCGTACTCCACCCCAAGCCGCGCACCCACAAGATCGAGGCTGCTGAGGTGATCCTTCAGCGGCAACGTCGGATCCGCGCCTGCCCGGTCGGTCCAGACGAGCACATCCTTGATGTTGGACGTGTGTTTGGCTTGGCGCAGGTCCGCTGAGCGCGTGATCAGGGAGGTCGAGCCGTCCTTGGTGACGACGAGGCACTGGAAGAACACAAAGCCGAAGGTGTCGAAGCCAGTCAGCCAGTACATGCTCTCCTGCGCAAACAGTAGCATCGCGTCGAGATTGCGCTCTTTCATGGCGTCTGTGAGGAGGGCGCGTCGGCGCTGAAATTCGTCGTCGGTGAAGTGCAGCGCCATGGGGTCAATCCTTCAACATGATGGCCGACAACAAGCGGCCATAGTCCGGTTCGCCGCGGTGGGTTGTGCGGCGGTAAGAGAAGAAGCGGGCTTCATCAGCGTATGTGTCAAGGCCGAGAGACTTGGCGGAGCCGATCCCGGCGGCCGTCAGCCGGGCAATGACATAGCCGGGAAGGTCGAACATGTGATGGCCGGATTTCGCGGACGGCACAAAGAAGCGTTCGTTGTCAGGGCTGAGTGAAACAACGGTGTCGAAGAACTCAGGACCCACCTCGTAGGAGGCCTGCGCGATCGTTGGTCCGACAACGGCGACCGTGTCATCACGACGGGCGCCCTCAGCCTCCATGGTGCTGAGCGTGGCTTCCAGCACGCCGCCGACGGCGCCGCGCCAGCCGGAATGGGTCGCGCCGATGACGCCGGCATTCACATCAGCAAACAGCACCGGGGCGCAATCGGCGGCCAGTGCGCTGACTGCAACGTTGGGGGTTTTGGTGACGAGCCCGTCGGCTTTTATCCGCTCATCGGTCGGCCCGGCCACAACGACGACGTCGGCGGAGTGCGTTTGGTTCATGCTGATCAGGCCGGCCGGCGGTAGCTGAAAATGTTGAGCCATGCGTCGGCGGTTTTCGGCGACCGCTTGCGGATCGTCTTTCGATCCCCGCCCGGCGTTGAGGTCGGCGTAGATCCCGGTCGAGACGCCGCCGGAACGCGTGAAGAAGGCGTGCGCAATGCCCGGCAGCGTCAGCGCGTCTGCAGTGATGGGCGCGATGGCTTCCATGGCGTGCGTCCTCGTGTTGGTGGCAGTCAGGCCGGTGGGCGGCGCAGCGACCAGATGATCATGGCACCGCCGAACAGGACCATCGGCAGCGACAAGATCATGCCCATGGTGAAAACGCCCCCGATCAATCCGATCTGCGCATCCGGCTGTCGGAAAATCTCACCGATGATGCGCGCCACGCCATAGCCAGCGCCAAACAGCCCCAGGGCGAACCCCGGCCGGCGCAACGCACCCATGCGAACGGCAATAGCGAGGATGACAAAAAGCGCCAGCCCTTCCAGGCCTGCTTGATAGAGCTGGCTGGGGTGTCGCGGCTCTGGCCCCGCGCCGGGAAACACCATCGCCCACGGCACCGTTGTGACGCGGCCCCAAAGCTCGCCGTTGATAAAGTTGGCAATGCGACCAAAAAACAGGCCGAGCGGCACCGCTGCCGCGAGAAGGTCGAAGAGGGCTAGCGCAGAGGCGCCGCGGAAGCGCGCGAACAGCAAAATCGCGCAAATGACGCCGAGCAGCCCGCCGTGGAACGCCATGCCGCCGCGCCAGACCATGAGCGCTTCTAGCGGATTTTCAGCGTAGTAGGCCGGCGCGTAAAACAAGACGAAGCCCAGCCGCCCGCCGATAATCACCCCAAGCGTCACCCACGTGACGGCGTCGTCCACCTGGCCGATGTCAGGGCGTGGCCGGTCGCCCCAGAGCGCGGCTGCCCGTGCCAACCGCCGGACATACCACCAGCCCGCTAAAATGCCTGCAATATAGGCAAGGGCGTACCATCTAATCTCTACCGGACCGACGGCGACGGCCACGGGGTCAAACACCGGGAACGGTATGACGAACATAAATGGCGCCCTCTGAGCCGCCGCCTTTGATCACAAAGCGGGCGCTCGCACAAAGGGCGCCGCTCCACCAGTTCGGCCAAACGCGCTTGGCTTGTGTCTTTTTTTGTGGAGAACCATAGTCTTGGTGGTGTGGCGCACCGCGCACCCCTGAAGGAGACGGTCATGACCCAGACCAACAGCCGCCTGATCGATGAGATTGCGCGACTTGCCACCGACGCTGCGTCAGTGGCCCAAGGCGCCCGCAGAGAGGCGGAGACTCTGGTGCGCGCTCAGGTTGAGCGTCTCTTGGCCGATGCCAATGTGGTCCACCGCGATGATTTTGAGGCGGTGAAGGCCATCGCTGTGCGCGCGGCGGACGAAGCCGACGCCCTGCGGGCCCGGGTTGAGGCCCTGGAAGAGCGGCTCGGTATGACCGAAACAGCCTCGAGCGAGGTCTGACCCGGTAGACAACTCTGATTGAGGCGTGGACGCAGCCGCGAGAGCGCTTTCCGACCGCGCCACAATCTGGTGTCGTAACAGCGTCGCTCCGGCGGCAAGATTCGCTTCAGCGCGGTTTTCTGAAGACCGCGTGGCTCGAAAAAGGATCAGCGATGAGCTTGATCGACCACGACGATTTCATCCTCAGCGACAACCCTATCGACCGCATTGAAGAGGTCGCCAACGGCAACGACTGGACCTATGAACGCGCCAACGATGACGAGATCACGATCTCAGTCGACGGCCGATGGTCGAGTTATCATGTGGCGTTCACCCACATGGATGAGTTCGAGTCGCTGCACATCGCAGTCGCCTTCGACCTCAAAGTGACTGAACCCAGGATCACCGAAATTGTCCGTCTCCTCGCGCTCGTGAACGAGCGTATGTGGATGGGCCACTTCGACCTTTGGTCCAAAGAGGGTGTAGTCATCTTCCGCCACACGCAGCTTTTGCCCAGCGATGAGACGCCCGCGCCAAGCCAGGTGCATGCGCTTCTCACGCACGCGGTTGAGACCTGCGACATGCACTATCAGGCGTTCCAGTTCGTCGTTTGGGCCGGTAAATCGGCAAAAGAATCGCTCGACAGTGTGCTGTTCGAAACGGCCGGTGAGGCCTGAGCCATGAGCCCTGAGCGCCCGCTGGTCCTGGTGGGCTCCGGCAACATGGGCGGCGCCATGCTGGAAGGCTGGCTCGCCGCCGGGCGGGACAAAGCCGCGATCATCATTGTTGATCCGGCCGCGAAGATCGCACCGGACGGGGTGCGTGTGGAGCCGGCCCCGCCCGACGTCACCGCCCACACTGTGGTGATGGCGGTGAAGCCCCAAATGATGGCCGATGTGATGCCCGCCGCCGCCAAGATGTGCGACGCGCGGACCATGATCTTGTCGGTCGCTGCCGGCATTAAGGTGGATCGCCTTGCCACCATGGGCGGCGGTCCTGTGGTGCGCACAATCCCCAACACGCCGGCGTCGATTGGCAAAGGCGCAACCGCGGCCTTCGCCTACAGGGCGAGCGCCGAGGACCGGGCGTTCGCCGAAGACCTGCTTTCGGCGATTGGCGAAACCCAGTGGGTGGAGGATGAGGCCCTCATCGATGCTGCAACGGCGGTGTCGGGGTCTGGGCCGGCTTATGTGTTCCACATGGTCGAGGCCATGGCGGCCGCTGGCGAGGCGGAGGGCCTGCCCCCGGACGTTGCGGCAGCGCTGGCGCGGCAAACCATTGTCGGTGCTGGTGCGCTTCTTGAACGCAGCGAACTTGATCCCGCCACCCTTCGCAGCAATGTGACATCCAAGGGCGGCACAACGGCGGCTGCGCTCTCGGTGCTCATGGGCGAGGATCGCCTCACCCGCCTGATGACCGAGGCCGTGGCGGCCGCAGCGCACCGCTCGCGCGAGTTGGGCTCCTAGGGCATGTCGCACCGCATGCGGTGCGAGCAAAATGCCCGGCTCTTTGAAAAGCGGGCGGTTTTTCTCGATCAAATGTTCCATTTGATTGAGAACCGCCCTGGCGCCGGGCATACCTCCGGCCAGCGGGAGGATGTTTCGTGGAACGGCGGGATCACATCATCGACGTGTTTATGGCGCTCATCGGTGAGCGGCAGTTCGAAGAGGTCACGCCTCGGGTCATCGCGTCCGAAGCGGGCGTGACGCTTGCGCAGCTGCGCGCTGAATTTGCGAGCCGCGGGCACATCATCGACGCGTTCGCCAAGCGGATCGACGATGTGGTGCTCTCTGGGCAGTACGACGACATGGCCGACGAGCCCGCGCGCGAGCGCCTTTTTGACGTCATGATGAGCCGGATTGAGGCGCTGAAGCCATACCGCCTCGCGATGGGTGAGCTGATTGCCATGTCACGGCGCGATCCGGCGGTAGGCATGGCGCTCAACGCGCTCAATGTCCGCTCAACGGCTTGGGATCTTGCCGCCGCTGGGCTTCGCGCGCCGGGGTGGCGCGGCCGCCTCGCGGTTCAGGGCACCGCCTCGTCCTTTGTGAAGGTGCTGCGTGTGTTCGTACAGGAAGACGACGCCGGGCTGCCCCGCACCATGGCTGCGCTCGATAAGGCGCTGCGGGAGGGCGAAAGCCGCCACAAGCAGTTCGCCCGCATTTTCGGCAGCGCTGTGGAGCCCGATCCCCGCCCCAGCGTCGCCCCTTCGAGTGATGCGGCCGACGATCTCGACGACAGCGTCGCGACCCAGGCCGTGAACGGCAGCGAGAATGGGGTGACGGGCGAGCCAAACGCGGGTAGCAGCACGGGGTAGCTGGACCGACACACGCGGGCGACCCATGAGCGAGCAAATCACCTTCGACGATTTTATGGCCGTCGACATTCGCATCGGCGAAATTGTCAGCGCCGAGCCTTTCCCGGAGGCGCGCAAGCCCGCCATCAAGATGGTGATCGACTTCGGCGAGGATCTGGGGCGCAAGAAAAGCTCAGCGCAAATCACTGTTCACTACAGCCCCGACGAGCTTGTGGGCCGGCAGGTGATGGCGGTCGTGAACTTCCCACCACGGCAAATCGGGCCGTTCATGTCCGAGGTGCTGACGCTCGGCTTCGCCGATTCGGACGGTGCCATTGTACTCGCCACACCTGACAAATCGGTGCCGGTCGGCGCCCGATTAATGTGACGGCAAAGCCCTCTTCCCTTTCGCGTCGTCAAATACGAGAATGGTGGTCTCATTAATGGAGCCGACCACCCCATGACCGACGCCAGCCGTCCCGCGCCTTTGTCGGCAGCGCGCGATTTTCTCGACAAGGCCAAGCTGCTGGCGCCTGGCGTGTTGCTGGCGCTCACCGTGGCTGCTGCTTCCGGATTTGTCGCCGACCACTACGGCGGTCCGGTCATGCTGCTCGCGCTTCTGATCGGGATGGCGCTGGCATTCGTCTCGGAAGGGCCGCGGGCTGCGGCGGGCATTAAGTTCTCGTCCAAAAAAATCCTGCGCGTTGGCGTCGCGCTGCTCGGTCTGCGGATCGCTGTCTCGGATGTGGTTGGCCTTGGCGGCGGCGTGGTGGGCCTCGTGCTTGTCGCCATAGTGCTTACCATCACGGCGGCGCTGATCGCGGCCGCGATCCAGGGCGAAGACAGTCACCTCGGCACGCTGATCGGCGGGGCGACGGCGATTTGCGGTGCGTCGGCCGCGCTCGCGCTCTCCTCGGTCCTTCCCCGCAGCGAACACCACGAACGCAACACCATCTTCACCGTCGTTGCGGTGACGACATTGTCCACCGTCGCGATGGTGCTTTATCCGGCATTGTTCAAAGCCGTCGGCTTCACCGACCGAGAGATTGGGATCCTGATCGGGGCCACCATTCACGACGTGGCGCAGGTCGTCGGCGCCGGCTACGCGGTGTCGGGCGAAGCGGGCGATACCGCGACGATCGTCAAGCTGATGCGCGTTGCGATGCTGCTCCCGACCGTGCTGATCGTGTCGTTCGTGTTCGCAGCGGCGCGCAAACGGGCATCCGACGGCGGTAAGGCTGAGCTGCCCATCCCCGTGTTCGCCATCGTGTTTGCCATCCTTGTGGCGGTGAACTCAGCCGGTATCATTCCGGAGCCGATGCGCCTTGCCCTGGTCGAGATTTCGCGCTGGTGCCTCATCACTGCGGTGGCGGCCGTGGGCCTTACCACCTCGCTCAAGGACATCGTCAAAGTCGGCTGGCCGCCAGTCATCATCGCCGTGTCGTGCACGCTGGCGCTACTCATCTTCTGCAGCGTGGTTTTGGGCTTTCACCTAATTTAGCGCGGCAGGCGGACCGTTGCGCGGAGGCCGCCGAGCGAAGCGGTCGACAGGCTAATGTCGCCGCCGTGCTTGCGGGCAATATCGCGCGCGATGGTTAGCCCAAGACCGGTGCCGCCGCGGTCCCGGTTGCGCGCGTTGTCGAGCCGATGGAACGGATGAAACACCGCCTCGCGGTCCACCGGCGCAATGCCTGGCCCGTCGTCGTCGACTGTGATTGTGAGCCAATGCTCGTCCGCTGCAGCGCGCACATCCACGTGGGTTGCGTGGGCGGCAGCGTTGTCGATGAGGTTGCGCAGCATGCGCCGCGTCGCAGCCGGCCGTAGCGTCGCCGTCAAATCCTTTGGCGCCGTCCACGCCGCGCCGTAGGGGATTGCAACGTCCTTGATTAAGTCTGTCACGTTCACATTGTCGGACGCTTCATCGCCGTCGGCCCGGGCGAACGTGAGATAATCCTCCAAGATCGCCTGCATCTCGTCGACGTCGTTGTTCATCGCCTTCTGGTCGGCCTCGTCGCCGAGCGCCAGCTCCAGGCGAAAGCGGGTGAGCATGGTCCGCAGGTCGTGGCTCACGCCCGCTAGCATGGCTGTGCGCTGATCCATCTGGCGTTCAATCCGCGCGCGCATCTCCAAAAACGCCCAGCCGGCTTGGCGCACTTCCAAGGCACCATGGGGACGAAACTCCCCGATGGTGCGGCCGCGCCCGAACCGTTCGGCGACGGCCGCCAATTCCTGGATTGGGCGGACCTGGCCGCGCAAGAAGAGGAGCGCCACCGCGATCAACACCAGCGTCACCGCCTGCAGCCCCACAAAGACCGCGAGCACCCGCACCACGTTCACCGGCGTCGAGCCGTCGTAATAAAACAACCCCATCGCCGCCGGTGAACGTGGTGCGGGTG
>CAKZYH010000219.1 GCA_937884725.1 uncultured Paracoccaceae bacterium | reverse complement strand
TCGCATTGTGGTGATGGGCCAGGGGCGGATCATTGAGCAGGGGACGCATAGCGCAGTGGTGCGCTCCGGCGGGCTGTATGCTTCGCTGTGGGAACGGCAGAGCGGCGGTGCGGCGCCCATCACCATCGCAGCCCAGTGAGGGCCGGTCGGTGGCAGCTGGTGGCGGCGTGGGCGGTGCTCTGAACTGTCGAGCGGTGCTGCGGTGAATTATCGGCACGCATTTCACGCAGGCAATCACGGCGATGTGCTGAAGCATGCCGTGTTGGTGCGGCTCGTCGAGTATCTGAAGCGCAAGGACAAGGCGTTTCGCGTCATCGATACCCATGCGGGGCGGGGCATTTACGATCTTGCCGATGAGGCGGCGGAGCGCTCCGGCGAGTGGCGCTATGGGGTGGGGCGGCTTCTGGATGGGGTGGTGCCGGCGGAGGCGCGGGCGCTGTTGGCGCCTTACTTCGACATTGCGTTGGTGGACGCGCCGAGGACCTATCGGGGGTCTCCGCGGATTGTGCGGGAGCTGTTGCGTCCACAGGACAGGCTGACGGCCATCGAGCTTCATCCGGACGACCATCTGGCGCTGGCGGATCACTTTGATGGCGACCGGCAGGTGCGGGTTCTGCGGCTTGACGGGTGGCTTGCCATGAAGGGGCACTTGCCGCCGAAGGAGCGGCGGGGGCTGATCTTTGTGGACCCGCCGTTTGAAAAGCCTGACGAGTTTGACCGGTTTGTAACGCATTTGGTGGAGGGGCATCGGCGGTTCAGCCAGGGCGTTTATGCGTTTTGGTATCCGACGAAGGATCGCGCGGCGGTGCAGGCGTTTCACGACGCGCTGTGTGCGCTCGGCATTGCCAACATCCTCGCGCTGGAGCTGACGGTCGGGGCGGCCTTCAAGGGCAACGGGATGATCGGATCGGGGATGGTGATCGTCAATCCGCCCTATACGCTCGGGGATGAGCTTGATGTGATCCTGCCGGCGCTGCGTGGTGCGCTGGGCCAGGACGAGAATGCGTCTTCGCGATGGTTTTGGCTGGTGGAGGAGGGCGCGCTCAAGCGCTGATCACGAAGGGGTGGCTGCGCGTGGGGTTTTTGTGTGGGGCGATGGCAGCGTTCTGCGCCCAGGTGGTGGGGTGAACAGGAGATCAGCCCATGTCCCGCCGCGTCCACGAGCACACTGCCGCGAGCAGCCCTGCCACACTCCGCCTTGTCGCCATTGCGCTGCTGGCGGCGCTGACAGTGCTGAGCGCGTACGGCAGCGCGTTTGCCCAAAATGTCCGCTCTGGCCAGTTTTCGGGACAGGGGCGGTACGACACGTCGGGCACGGTGAGTGTGGCGCCGGGGGCGCTGACGCTGCATCGCAACTTCGCGTTTGACGGGGCGCCTGATCCTAAGCTCGCTTTTGGCAGCGGGCGCCGGGCGGACCGGTCGACGATTTTTACGCCGCTGCGGCGCAACTCTGGCGAACAGAATTATCGAGTGCCGGCGAACATTGATGTCAGCCAGTACACGCATGTTTGGTTGTGGTGTGAGCGGTTTAGCGTTCCGCTGGGCGTGGCGCGGCTGCGCTAGCGCTGGGGTTCGGCGCACTCGGGGCCGAACCCGCCACGTCGAGAATCAAAAAGCCCGGCACTCACTGAGGAGTTGCCGGGCTTTTTTTTGTCTCTTACTCGACTTCGGCGAACAGGGCCTGGAAGCGTTGACCGAGAAGCGGGGAGGTGTGGCGCACAGCTTTCGCTTCTTCGAGGTTGACCGTGTGATCACCGACGAGGATGAGGCCCGCCATGCCGAGGCCGGCGTGGGGAATGCAGTAGAAGCCGTAGGTGCCCTCTTCGGTCACCACATACTCGAAGTCCTGGGAGATTGGCGAGCTGAACGGCTCAGCACCCTCGGGGATCATGCCCTCGATGGACACAGCGTTGTGCGCTGGGTCGACACTTTTGAATACGATGGTGTCGCCGACATTCGCGCGTGTAACACCGGGGTTATACACCATCACGGTGCCGGGATTGGCCGGATTAATGTTCAACATCTCGATGACGACAGTTTCCGCCTTCGCTGCGCCTGCGAATGACACTGCCGTTAACAAAGCTGCGCCGGCCAGCGTAGCGATATTGCGTGTTCTCGAGCCCATTTCTTCCTCCGAGTTCCAGGCTTTAGCTGTCACAACACAGAAATCGTGTGTCGATGCAAGGGCAAGGTTGTGCTGCACAGTGCTGCGGCAAGGGACAGGATGCCGCCCGTGAGGAGGGAGAGGCCAACTTTTCTCCCCAGACTGATATTGAAATGATTCTAATGTCTAGTTATAACTGTTCCAGTTTGATGAAAAGCGGTAGCGGAGGCTGACATGACGCTGATCGGTGGACAGACAGATTTTGGTGGCGCGACCCTCAACATGGCGTTTGAGGTGGGTCGCAGCGAGGCGCTGACGAAGTCGGCGGTGAACTTCACGCACAGCGCGGCAGCAGCCAACACTTGCGCGAAATGCGCCCACTTCCTGGCGGCGCAATCCACCTGCCAGATCGTCGAGGGGCCGATTGCTCCGACGGACGGTTGCTCGGTTTGGGTCGCTCGCGGTTAAAGGCAGAGTAAGTCTACTTATCGGGCAGGGCGTCGCGCTTCCGTGGCGCCCAGTTTTTAGAGCCGCTGAAAACTGAGCGGCTCTTCGTTTTTTTTCGGGCGTGTCGACGTCGCGGACGTTGCTAGCTCCGGTTCACGTTGCCGCGACCGCTGCGCGGGAGCACTCGTAGCGCGCAGAGCAGATAGCGGCCAAAGCCCTTGCCGGGTCATCCTCGGGCGCGTAGCGCGGGGGGATGCACAAGGCGCTCGCAACGGTTGCGACACTCATTCTGGGCATCTGCGGTGGGCTGGCCTTTGACGCGCTCGGTGCGCCAGCGGCTTATCTGATTGGCAGCGCGTGTGCGATTACGCTTGGCGTGGTCGTCGGGATGCCTGTCCACCTTCCCAATTCGCTGCGATTGGTGGCGTTTGCGGTGATCGGCACGATGCTGGGCTCCCAGATCACGCCGGGCGTGGTGGATACGATTTTGCTCCTTCCGCTTGCGGTGGTGGGTTTGGCGCTTGCGACCTATGGGGCGACTGCGGCGAGCTATTTGGTGCTGCACCGCGGGGCGGGGTGGGACCGTGTGACGGCGCTGTGTGGGTCGATCCCGGGTGCGTTCTCCATCGTGATCGCGGCGGCGGAGGACAAAGGCGCCGCCATGGAGCGGGTGCTGACCGCGCAGGCGTTACGGCTGTTCATTTTGGTGTCGCTGGTGCCGCTCGTTTTGGGGGGCGGTGCGCCTACCCCGACCGTTGCGCAGCATGGGGTGGGCGCGATCGCTGCGAGCTTCGCGATAGCGGTGGCGTGCGGCGCGCTGGCCTATGCGCTGAAAGCTGCGACGACAGCGCTTCTTTTGCCTCTTGCGGTGGCTGGGACGTTGTCGGCGTCGGGGCTGGTGAGCGTTGCGCTGCCTCAGGTGGTCGCCGATGGGGCTTTTGCGGTTCTGGGGGCGTCGGTGGCTGTGCGCTTTACCGCGATTAAGCGCGACGAGGCCGTTGCAATCCTTGGGGCAAGCTTTGCGGCCTTTGTGGCGGCGGGCACTGTGGCGGTTGCGGTGGCAGTGCCGTTTGCGTGGCTCACTGCGGAGCCGCTTGGCGAGATCTTTCTGGCGTATGCGCCAGGTGGCGTCGATGCGATGATCGCGCTGTCGTTCCTGCTGGGCTACGACGTGGCGCTGGTGTCGATGCTGCACGCGACGCGGCTTGTGATGTTGGCGGTTTCGGTGCCGCTATTGTTGTCCTTTCAGGTTAAGCGGCTTGCGCGTGTGGCGCCGCACAATGCGGCCGATGCGGCCCTTCTGACGCACGATGAGGGAGAGCGCGATGGTCGCTGAGCCGAACGCCGGGGCCGATGTGAGCGCGGGTGAGGCTGCGCCGTTTGCGCTGTCGATGCGCGAATTCGTGGCGATGATGGCGGTGTTGATGGCGTGCACGGCGCTGACGGTGGACATTATGCTGCCCTCGCTGCCGGACATTGTGGCGGAGTTCGGCCTCTCCGATCCCAACCAGCAGCAGTACATGGTGACGCTGTACTTGGCGGCGTTTGCGGCGGGGCACATTTTCGCTGGGCCGCTGGCGGATCGATATGGCCGGCGGCCGATCATTCTGGGCGGGTTGGTGATTTACACTGCCGCCGCGTTGGTGGCTGCGGTGGCCGACAGCTACGCGATGTTGCTTGCGGCGCGGGCGGTGCAGGGGTTTGGCGCTGCTGGGCCGCGGGTGGTGGCGGTGGCTGTGGTGCGGGACCGGTTTGTGGGCCGCACCATGAGCCAGGTGATGAGTTTTGTGCTTACCGTCTTCATTATGCTGCCGGTGGTGGCGCCGAGCATTGGCAGCGTGATTGCGTGGGCGAGCGACTGGCGCTGGGTGTTTGGCTTCTTGGTGGCGTTCGGTGTTGCGACCTTTGCTTGGGTGGCGCTGCGGCTGCCGGAAACGCACCCGCGCACAGGCGTTGGGTCATCGCCGCCGGTGGGGATGGGCATGGCGGTGCGGGCAATTTTCGCCGAGCGCGCCAGCGTTGGATACATGATCGCGCTCGGCTTTCTGATGGGTTGCCTGCTGGCCTATGTGGCGAGCTCGCAGCAGCTCTTTGCTGATGTTTACGGGATCGTGCGCTGGTTCCCAGCCGTTTTTGCCATCGTGGCGGGCGGCATGGTGGTGTCGAGCATTGTCAATGCGAGCTTGGTGCAGCGGCTCGGGATGCGGATGATTTCGCACACGGCCGCTGTGACATTCGTGGTGCTCTCACTGATTGGGGCGATTGGGGCGGCATTGTTTGCCGTGCCGGCTTGGTTGCTGGTGGCGCATTTGACGCTCGCCTTCTTTTTGATTGGGATCATGCTTCCCAATTTTAACGCCATTGCGATGGAGCCGCTGGGTCGTATTGCTGGCACTGGGGCGTCGTTTGTTGGTTTTGTGATGACGGGTCTGGGCGCTGTCCTTGGCGGGATTGTTGGCCAGTTTTTTGATGGTACGATTATGCCGCTGGCGTACGGCTACTGTCTTTACAGTATTGTTATTTTAATTATGGTTTTTCTGACGGAACGGGGAGTTTTATTTAAAACTGTCAGCAATTGAGGTGTCCAGATCAAATTTATTATTTTGAGACTGGCGCCCCCAGATCGGTGTGCTAGCATTCTGAGCCAGCTAAGGAGGAGAGCCTATGTCCACCGAAGCCCGCCTGGTCGCACTGGAACGACGGCACGCCGCTGTTGAGGCAGAGCTCCAGGTAGTTGTGAGCACCCCATCGGGCGATTCACTGGCCGCGGCCAATCTCAAGCGTGAAAAGCTCCGCTTGAAGGACGAAATGGAGCGACTTCGAGAGTGAGTTGCCCTGCCGGTTTTTGAGGCCGGCGTGACCCCCTTGCCATAAGCCTCATCGCCTGCGTTGACCCGGCGGGAGTGCGTTGTTCCCCTTCGTTGGTGTGGGCCAAGCACCGTTTGCGCCCCGCAATGAAGGGTGGCAGTGTCGCCTGATAAACGCTGCAAAAAGCGTGGCTCAGGGAGACTTTTATGGCGGGCGGCTATGCACACACGATGGCTGAGTGGCGGAGCGATCCGGCACAATTTTGGCTGAAGGCAGCCGAAGCCATCGACTGGTTTGAGGCCCCCGTCACAGCGTTTGATCCAAACGCCGGCAGCTATGGCCGCTGGTTCCCGGATGCGATTTGCAACACCTGCCACAACGCCGTGGACCGACACCTGCCAACGCGCGCCGATCAGTTGGCGATCATCCACGATTCCCCCGTCACCGGGACCGTGACGAAGTGGACCTACAGCGACCTTTATGCGCGCGTAAACGCGTTGGCGGCCGTCCTTGTGGACCAGGGGGTGAGCCGGGGACAGCGCGTGATCGTCTATATGCCGATGATCCCCGAGGCGCTGGTGGCGATGCTTGCCTGTGCGCGCATCGGGGCGATCCATTCGGTGGTGTTTGGCGGGTTTGCCGCCAAGGAGCTGGCGGCGCGGCTTGATGATGCTGAGCCAGCGCTCATTCTGGCGGCCTCGTGCGGGTTGGAGCCCGGCCGGGTCGTAGAGTACGAGCCGCTGTTGTCGGCAGCCAAAGAGCTCGCGAAGGATCAGCCGCCGGTTCTGTACTTCCAGCGCGAGGCGTTTCCGGCGAAAATTGCCGGTAATGATGGGGATCTGACCGCGCTTTATGGCGCGGCGCTGGAGGCGGGGCGGACGGTGCCGTGCACGCCTCTTGCGGGAACTGATCCGCTCTACATTCTCTATACATCCGGGACGACGGGCCGGCCCAAAGGGGTGGTGAGGGACAATGCGGGGCACATGGTGGCGCTCGCCTGGTCGATGCCGAACATTTATGGCGTGTCGCCCGGCGAAGCCTTTTGGGCAGCGTCCGATGTCGGCTGGGTCGTGGGGCACTCCTACATCGTTTATGCGCCGCTGCTGATTGGGGCGACGACCGTGGTCTATGAGGGAAAGCCCATTGGGACGCCCGATGCCGGGGCGTTTTGGCGGGTGTGCGCAGACCATGGCGTCGTGTCGTTGTTTACAGCGCCGACCGCGATCCGCGCGATCAAGAAAGAGGACGCAGACGGGGAGCTGCCCTCGCAGTACGATCTGTCGAAGTTTCGCGCGCTTTATCTCGCCGGCGAGCGGGCCGATCCCGCGTCGATTGCGTGGGCGGAAAACGCGCTGAAGGTGCCGGTGGTCGACAACTGGTGGCAGACGGAGACCGGCTGGCCGATTGCAGCGAACCCCATGGGGCTTGAGACGCTGCCCATTAAGCCCGGATCCCCGGCAGTGCCGATGCCGGGGTACGAGATCACAGTGCTCGACGATGATGGCGTGCCGGTGGGCGCGGGGACGATGGGCAATATTGCGATCAAGCTGCCGCTGCCGCCGTCTTGCCTGCCGACGCTTTGGAACAACGAAGCGCGGTTTAGGGAAGCCTATCTTGAGCGCTTTCCCGGCTACTACTACACGTCCGATGCGGGGCTGCTGGACGATGACGGCTACGTGTTCGTCATGGCGCGGACCGATGACGTCATCAACGTTGCCGGCCACAGGCTGTCGACAGGGGTGATGGAAGACGAGCTCACCTCGCACCCTGCAGTGGTGGAGTGCGCTGTGGTGGGCGCGGCGGATGCCATCAAAGGGCAATCGCCGATGGGGTTTGTGGTTCTGAAAAATGGGGCGGCCAGCGATACATTGGAGGCCGAGCTGGTGGCGAAGGTGCGCGCTGAGGTGGGGCCGGTGGCTGCCTTTAAGCGGGTGATCCCGGTGCCGCGACTGCCTAAAACACGCTCTGGCAAGACGCTGCGCGCGACCATAAAGAAGATTGCTGACGGCGAGAGTTACACCGTGCCTCCGACAATTGACGATGTGGGTGCGCTTGCTGATGTGGAAGCGGCCATTGCGGCCTATGGAGCTTGATGCATGAAGGGACTGAACGGCCGCGTGGCGATTGTCACTGGGGCGGCGCGCGGCATTGGTTTTTCCATTGCCGAACGGCTGGTGGCGGAGGGGATGTCGGTCATGATGTCCGACATCAACGCTAAGGAAGGCGAGAAGGCGGCCGCTAAGCTGGGCGGTGAAGACCAGGTTCGCTTTACCGAATGCGACGTGTCCGAGCGGCTCGACATCCGCAACCTTGTGGCGGCGACGATGGAGGGCTTTGGCGGGCTGCACCTTCTGGTGAATAACGCTGGGATCGTTGGCGGCGACGCATTTTTGGACCTCACCGAAGAGGATTTTGACCGCGTCCTGAAGGTCAATTTGAAGGGCGCGTTTTTGCTGTCGCAGGCTGTCGCGCGGCACCTTGTGGCCGACGTTGAGGCGGGCAAGGCGCCCGGCGCCATCGTGAACGTGTCGTCGGTCAATGCCGTGTTCGCGCTGCCGCAGCAGGTGGGGTATTCGGTGTCCAAGGCGGGGCTGTCGCAGCTCACCAAAGTGGCGGCGCTGGCGCTTGCCGATTATGGCATCCGGGTGAATGCGGTGGGGCCTGGCTCCATCGATACCGACATGCTGGCGACGGTGAACAGCAATCCTGAGGCGAAGAAGCGGGTGATGATGCGCACGCCCATGGGCCGTATCGGGACGCCGGAAGAGATTGCGTCGGTGGTGGCGTTCTTAGCGTCCGATGAGGCGAGCTACATGACGGGGCAGACCGTGTTTGCTGATGGCGGGCGGTTGCCGCTGAACTACACGGTGCCGGTCAAGTAAGTTCCATATGCGTCCTTCCAGGTGGGGCGCGTATCGGTTGGGGCTGCTGTGGCGTTGAAGATGCCGCGCATGGTGGCCCGGGCGACAGCCCGCACTGCAGCGGCGCCGAGGCCGATTTGGCTTATCATGTCGAGCGGGGTTGGGCTTGGCGCTGTTGAGGCGGCGAACAGCGTGTCGCCGTCCGCGACGGTGTGGGACGGGAAGATCGCGACGGCGAGGCCGTCGTGCGCGGTGCGGGCAAATCGCAGAAGGTCGCTGTGTGAGAGCGGGGCGTCGGTGACGAGAGCGCCGATAACCGTGTTTGCGGCCGGGTGGGTGTCGAGCTTGGTAACGGATGCGGCGAAGTCGGCGTGGGGTGGCGGTGCGAGGCCGCCGCATTCGCTGTTGCGCTCGAACATGTGGGCGCGGAACCAAGGGCCGTTGGCGGCGACGGCGCTGCCGACGGCGTTGCAGGCGATGAACGCGGTGACGGTGTAGTCGCCGGCCGACTCGGCGGCGATGCCGAGGCCCCCCTTGAGAAGGCCTGCGGTGGCGCCGCGGCCGGCGCCGAAGCTGCCCTCGGCTGAGTTTGTTGTCGCAGCGGCTACGCTTTGCTCGCCGAGTGCGCGGTGATCAGCGCGGGGGGCGTCGGAGAGGTCGAATAGGATTGCCGCGGGGACGATGGGGATCGTGTGGGGGCCAAGGGTGAAACCTTGGCCGCGCGCTGCGAGGGCGGATTGGACGCCGTCCGCTGCGGCAAGGCCAAACGCGCTGCCGCCGGACAGCACGATGGCATCGACGGGCGGGTTGAGGTTGCCGGGCGCGAGCGCGTCGGTTTCGCGGGTCCCAGGGGCGCCGCCGTGGACGGCGACGGCGCAGCGGACGGCGTTTTTGAAGAGGAGCGTTGTGACGCCGCTGCCGGCCTCATCGTCGGTGGCGTGGCCAAGGCGCATGCCGGACGGAAGGGGGTGCGCTGCGCTCATTCTTCGGCGGTCACATCGATCTCTAGGATGGCTGGGATCTGGGTTGGATCCAACACAATCATGGCGAGGAGTTGGCCAACCCGCATGCGCCGGCCGGGGGTGGCGCTCAGCTGGAGCGTGCCGGGGGCGGTGAGAAACTCGGCGAGTTCCTGCCGCAGCGTGCCTTGGAGCGGCATTTGTTCCGGCGCTGGGATCGCGGCGAGGAGCTGGTCGATGAGTGCTTGGCGGTCGAGGCCGCGGGTGTCGGCGGCGCGCGTCAGGATGCGGTCGGTGAGGCCGTCGTCGGTGAGGGTCAGGGTGACGGCATCGAAGGAGAGGGGGGACAATGCCGCGAGCCGCGCCATCGCGGAGGCGGATGGGCTCCACAAGGCATCGATTACCTCTGGCGTGACGCGGGTGGCGGTCATGGCGAGGGAGAGCGTGCCGGCGCGCGCGACGGTAAGCTGAAGGTCGGCGATGTCGGCGAGTTGGCGCGCTTCGTCCCAGGTAGCGTCGCCGGTGAGGGAGATTTCTACGGGCAAGATGCCGATGGCGGCGAGTTGGGTGGCGGCGTCGTCGCCGAGGAGCGCGTTGCTCAGCGACAGCCGAGTGACGCGCGCGCTAAGGCGGGTGGGACCGGACAGTGTGAGCGGGCGACGCGAGAGGGCTAAGCTTTCCAAGGTGAGGCCGGCGCCGGTGGGGCTTTCGGCGGCGAGACCGTCGATGGTGAGGCTGTTGAAGGTGGGGAGGAGGCCGGCGCGGACGCCGCTCTGAAGACGCGCGTCTTGGGCGGTGGCTGATCGGATCGCAAACACGTTCCCGAGCCGCAGGTTGTCGTAAGCGAGGCTTGCCGCGGTGAGGGTGCCGTCCGGGGCGACGTCCGCGTCGGTGATGGAGACGGCGGCGATGAAGAGGCCGGCGTTGTCGATGTCGCGGATGGCGACGACGTTTTCCAGCGTGACCGTGCTTTCAGAGGTTTGGGGGGTGTCGGCGGAGATGCTGGAGAAGCCGGCGTCCTTGAGCACGTTGAAGAAGGCGTCGGCGATGGTGACGGAAGCTGCGGCGGGTCCTGCCGCGGTCCATAGCGCCACGAACGCCACGCTGAGCCAAAACCTGATCATGATCGCTGCCGCACCGCCACGGCGTCATCCTAGCGCTCAAGGGCGCGCTGCGGTAGCGCTATGGCGCAATTGCGCGGACGCGATGGAGGCACGGCATGGGCGGGCGGACGTTGGCCATCATTTTGGCGGCGGGACAGGGGACACGGATGCGCTCCAAGCTGCCCAAGGTGATGCACCCGGTGGGTGGCCTTGCGATGGTCGAGCATGTTCTGGCCGCGGCGCGGGAGGCCGGCGTGGACGACACGGCGCTGGTCGTGGCGCCGGGGGCGACGTGGCCGGACGCTGTTTTGGCGCGGAACGCTGGCGCGAGTGCCTTCACGCAAGAAGCGCAGAATGGGACGGCGGATGCTGTGCTTGCCGCGCGGGGGGCGTTTGAGGGGCCGGATGTGGGCGCTGTGGTGGTGCTGTTCGGCGACAATCCGCTGATCACCGGGGGGACGATTGCGCGGGTTTTGGGCGCGGTGGCGGATGGCGCTGACGTTGCCGTTTTGGGGTTTGAGACGGCTGAACCGTATGGGTATGGCCGCATTCTGCGCGATGGCGACGGGCAGGTGGTCGCGATCCGGGAGGAGAAGGACGCCACCGACGAGGAGCGGCTCGTGACGCTGTGCAACTCGGGCGTGATGGCGATCCGGGCGGGTGCTCCGCTGCAGGGCCTTGATGAGATTGGTAACGACAACGCCAAAGGGGAGTTTTACCTCACCGACATTGTCGCCATCGGCCGCGAGAATGGGTGGCGCATGGTCTGCCAGGAGGCTGACTTTGCTGAGGTGATGGGCGTGAATGATCGCGCTCAGCTGGCGGTGGCTGAGGCTGAGTTTCAGCGCCGGGCGCGGGCGCGGGTCATGGAAGGGGCGACGCTGCAGGCGCCGGAAACGGTGTTCTTCAGCTACGACACTGTGATTGGCGATGATGTGACCATCGAGCCGAACGTGGTGTTTGGGCTTGGCGTCAGCGTTGGTGATGGCTGCCGGGTGAAGGCGTTTACGCACTTGGAGAATACGCGGCTTGAGAGCGATGTGATGGTGGGGCCGTTTGCGCGCAGCCGCGGTGGGGCCTCGCTGGCGAGTGGGGTGCGGATCGGCAACTTTGTGGAGCTGAAGAACGCGCAGCTCGAGGCGGGGGCGAAGGTGAGCCACCTGACGTATCTTGGGGATGCGAGTGTTGGCGCGGGGGCGAACATCGGGGCCGGGACGATTACGTGCAACTATGATGGGGCGAACAAGCACCGGACCGAGATTGGCGCCGGCGCGTTTATTGGCTCCAATAGCGCGCTGGTCGCGCCGGTGGTGATTGGGGATCATGCGTTCGTCGGGTCGGGGAGTGTGATCACCGATGACGTGCCTGCGGACGCGCTGGCGATTGCGCGGGGGCGGCAGGCCACGAAGCCGGGCCGTTCGCCGGCGAAGCGCGAGAAAGCCTAGGGTTAATAATTCCTTAGAGCGAATGTGAAGCATGCCGTAACAGGGTTTGAGTCCATCGGAAGGGCTTGGCGCGCTAGACCGCGTTGTCATCCGATCTGATTGATACCAGTCAGATCGGATGATCCGCTAGCCAATGGGCGACGGACCGCCGCGAGACGCGCTGGTCTGGATGGAGTGTTCGCGGGCCGGCGCGTCGCGGCGTTGAGTGAGGGGCGAGTATGTGTGGCATTGTTGGCGTCATTGGCAGGTCCCCGGCGGCGCCGCTCCTTCTGGATGCGCTGAAGCGGCTGGAGTATCGCGGCTACGATTCGGCCGGGGTGGCAACGGTCGACTATGACGGTGCGCTGCACCGCAGCCGGGCGGCCGGCAAGCTGCGCAATTTGGAGCTGAGGGTGGAGGCGACACCGCTCGCCGGTGGCACTGGGGTCGGCCATACCCGCTGGGCCACCCATGGCGCGCCTACTGAAGCCAACGCGCACCCGCACAAGGCGGGCGGTGTTGTGGTGGTTCACAACGGTATCATCGAGAATTTTCGCGCGCTGCGTCAGAAAGTTGAGGCGGCGGGCGGCGTCATGGCGTCCGACACCGACACTGAGACTGTGGCCCATCTTCTCGACCAGCGCTTGTCGGCTGGGGCGAGCATCGAAGATGCGATGATCGAGGTGGTGGGGCAGCTTGAAGGTGCGTTTGCGCTCGCCATCGCCTTTGAGGGGCACGCCGGCGTGTTGGCGGCGGCGCGCCGGGGGAGTCCGCTGGCGGTGGGGACCGGCGAGGACATCGTCATGATTGGGTCGGACGCGCTCGCGCTCTCGCCCTTTTGCGACAACATTATTTATCTCGACGAGGGCGACATCGCGATCCTGCGGGCCGGGACCGTTGCGGTGTTTGACGCGTCCGGCGCGGCGGTGGAGCGGCAGGAGCAGCCGATCCCGGTGCAGGTCTCGCTGGCTGAAAAGGGCAATTATCGCCACTTCATGCTCAAGGAGATCCACGAGCAGACCGACGTGATCGCGCACAATCTCGGCCATTATCTCGACATGGCGGGGGGCACGGTGCGTGGCCGTTCGGTGCCGGTGGATTTTGCAAACTTCGACCGGCTGACCATGTCGGCCTGCGGCACCGCTTACTATGCGTGTCTTGCGGCGCGCTATTGGTTTGAGGCGGTGGCGGGCCTCGCGGTGGATCTCGACGTGGCGAGTGAGCTTCGTTACCGCCATCGGCCGGCAAGTGCCCGGGAATTGGCGCTGTTCGTATCGCAGTCGGGCGAGACGGCCGACACTCTGGCGAGCATGCGGGCAGCCAAAGAGGGCGGTCAGACCGTGGCTGCGGTGGTCAACGTGACGACGTCGACCATGGCGCGCGAGGCGGACATGATGCTGCCGACGCTGGCTGGGATGGAGGTCGGGGTGGCCTCGACCAAGGCGTTTACGTGCCAGCTGACGACGCTGGCTGTGATGGCCATTAAGGCAGGACTCGACCGCGGGACGCTGAGTACGGAGCGGGCCGTAGAGTTGGTCGAAGCACTGGCGCAGTTGCCGGGCGCTGTGGCCGACGCGCTGAACCTTGAGGATGCTGTTGCCCGCGTGGCGCATGATGTGTCGGACGCGCAGACCGCGCTGTTTGTGGGGCGGGGGGCATCTTATGCGCTGGCGATGGAAGGCGCGCTGAAGCTGAAGGAAATCAGCTACATCCACGCTGAAGGTTATGCGGCGGGCGAACTAAAGCATGGGCCGATCGCGCTGGTGGACGAGGATGTTCCGGTGATCGTGGTGATGCCGAGCGATGAGCTGTTTGGCAAAACCGTTTCGAACATGCAGGAGGTGGCCGCGCGGGGCGGGCGCATTATCGCGATCATCGATGAGGCGGGTACTGCGGAAGTGGGCGATGAGGTGGCTGCGTCGATTGTGATGCCGCGGGCCGACGACTTTATTGCGCCAATCGTTTATGCCATCCCGCTGCAATTGCTGGCATATCATGCAGCGGTGTTGAAGGGCACGGATGTCGATCAGCCGCGCAACTTGGCGAAGTCTGTGACTGTCGAATAACGGCTCTGCTACTCTTTTGTGCGGGCTGAGGATTTCTGCGTCACCGGTTCGACGGTTCATGCACTAGTCAGCGGCGCTGCTGCCTTTAAAGATGCTGGGGCGGTGCGGAGCGGTCCGGATGGATGATCACAAGCATGAGCCACGGATTGGACACAGGCGTCGCCTGTTCAATCGCGTCCGCAACTATTTCCTCACTGGTGTCATCGTTGCGGCGCCGCTGACGATCACTGTGTTGCTCACTGCGTCTTTCGTGAACTTCGTCGACAGCTGGGTGAAGCCGTGGATCCCGGCGCGCTATAATCCGGAGAATTATCTACCGTTCCCGCTGCCGGGGATTGGGCTGGTGGTGGCGGTGATCTCGCTGACGCTGCTGGGCTTTGTGACGGCCAACATTTTTGGCCGCACGATCATTCGCATTGGCGAGGGTGTTTTGGCGCGGCTGCCCTTGGTGCGGACGCTGTATGGTGCGCTGAAGCAGATTTTCGAAACCGTTTTGTCGGAGCGCAGCCACACCTTTCGGCGCGCGGGTTTGGTGGAGTATCCGCGCCGGGGCGCTTGGGCGGTGGTGTTTATTGCCACGAATGCAAAGGGGGAGATCAGTCACCGGCTTCCTGGCGAGGAGGAGGTGATTTCGGTGTTTTTGCCGACGACGCCGAACCCGACCTCGGGGTTTTTGCTATTCGTGCCGCGCAGCGATGTGTTGGAGCTCGACATGACGGTGGAGGAGGCGGCGAAACTTGTTGTGTCGGCCGGTCTTATCGCGCCGGATTGGCCCCCGGTCGGCCGTCCCATCAAGAACGGGGAGCGGTCGCCGGGGGCGCCGGTGCGTGTGCCCGTGCGTGGTCCGGTGGGGGAGTAGGGCCCGGCCGGCTCAGCGGGCTTGGTCGCAGCGCAAATGCAGCATGGCGTCGTTGCCACTGCGAACGCGTTGCATGGTGCACGAGTTTTCGGTTGTTGTGGCCCTGAACCCGCGACGCCGCGGACGACGGATGCTCCCGGGCACCCGTTCAAGGATGACGATAACGTCCGACGCTGAGTCGCCGGCGCCTCCGCCAAAGCCTCCGCCTCCGCCTCGACCGCCACCACCGCCGGCGGCACCGCCAGCGGCCTGCGCGAACGCTGCGCCGGACATGGCGATTGTTGTGATCAGAGCGAGTGGCACCAGTATCGATGTTCTCTTAGTCATGATCTTTGTTCCAAGGTTTGTGCGTGACCCATTGTCACAACAAAGCAAATGGCTGTGATCATCTTTGTTTATTGTGATGTGCATCACTTAATTACTAAACGGAAAAATCTTATTTCTAACGCAATTTGGCCACTATTGAGGCGGCTGGGGCGGACTATCTGCCCGGGGCAGCTGGACGCGTGCCGCATGGAGGCTTTGGGCGGCAGCTGACATGCGCACGGGGTGAACACCCTTCCCCGATGGCGTCACTGGCGATACACAGGCGCCGAGTTCAGTTGGGATTGAGGCGATGGCGGCGGATCCGCGGCAGTCTTTTCAGGCGATGATCATGGCGTTGCAGTCGTTCTGGGCTGCTAAGGGCTGCGCGGTGCTGCAGCCCTACGACATGGAGGTGGGGGCGGGGACGTTTCACCCGGCGACCACGCTGCGGGCTTTGGGGCCTCGGCCGTGGCGGGCGGCCTACGTGCAGCCCTCGCGCCGGCCGACGGACGGGCGGTATGGCGAGAACCCAAACCGGCTGCAGCACTACTATCAGTTTCAGGTGATCCTGAAGCCCAGCCCGCCGGACCTGCAGGCGCTTTACCTGCAAAGCCTAGAGGCGATCGGCATCGATATGCGCCTCCATGACGTGCGCTTTGTGGAGGATGACTGGGAAAGCCCGACGTTGGGCGCCTGGGGACTTGGGTGGGAATGCTGGTGTGACGGCATGGAGGTGAGCCAATTCACCTATTTCCAACAGGTGTGCGGCGTGGATTGCCGGCCCGTGTCGGGCGAGCTGACATATGGTCTGGAGCGGCTCGCCATGTACGTGCAGGGCGTTGAGAACGTTTACGATCTTGTCTACGTGCCAGCGGCCGATGGGCAGCCTGCGGTGACGTATGGGGACGTGTTTTTGCAGGCGGAGCGGGAGTACTCGGCGTTTAACTTCGAGTTTGCCGACACTGACCGGCTGCTCCAGCATTTCCGCGATGCCGAGGCGGAGTGCGTGGCGCTGTTGGCGGCGGGCGCGCCGAGCGATGGTGGCGCGCACGGGCAGGTGCTGCCGGCCTATGATCAGTGCATTAAGGCCTCGCACATCTTCAACCTGCTCGACGCGCGGGGCGTGATTTCAGTGACCGAGCGGCAGAGCTACATTGGCCGGGTGCGGGCGCTCGCCAAAGCGTGTGGCGAGGCATTTTTGCTGACCGAGGCTGGCGGGTTTGGCTACACCGGGGAGCGAAGCGCCGCTTAGAAGTACGCGTCCTCGGTGATGGGCGAGGTGTACTGGACTTCACCTTCGTAGTGATACTCCTCCTCGGCGCCCTCCGACTCGTAATCTTCAGGCCCGCCATATTCGCTGAAGCTGTGATCGCGGTGTAACGGTGGGATTTCGCGCACGCCACTGTCTGGCTTCTCCGGAATACTGGTTCCTCCTAAGTCGTAATCGGAACCTTCAAAAATGTTTTGTTCCTTCTCTACTTCCTCGAAGAGCTTTTCGACGTCCAGCCCGGGCATCCACTCCTCTATGCCGGGGTCAATGGCGAAGTCCGCATCATCGAGTGGAAGGACAGCATCGTCGTCAACCAGCGCTTGGTATCCTGTTGAGACGCCGGAGACTTCTTTGTAGTTAAACGTTTCTACTTTAAGTTTGAAAAGCTCAAGCGGTTCGTCATCGTCATCTTTGGAGACGTGAAGGTCGATATTGACGGTTGCGTACCAGCCGCTGTCGTCGCCGTCTTCCACATAG
>CAKZYH010000218.1 GCA_937884725.1 uncultured Paracoccaceae bacterium | reverse complement strand
TTGGCGCGCGATGCGCCGCCGTCGTCGTCCTCGATGGAGCCACCGAACAGCGCCCTGCCCCTCGCCCAGTCGCCAATGTAACGCGCCTTGAAACGCACTTCGCCCCGGTCCCGCCGAGCCAGGTCGGCCCGCTCACCGTCCAGCAAGCCGCCCAAATGGCATCGTTCACCGGACCCCTCGCCACAACGCAGGCCCTTAACGACAGCGCCTCCAACCCCGATACCCGCCGCACCGACGACAGCGGACGCACCGGCCGCACCACCTCCGCGCTGTCGAGCATCACCGGCACCACCGACGGGCTCCTGAGCGCCGAACAGTCCGCCGCCGTCGTCGCACAGGTCCGCGGCGCCGTGATCGCGAACCTCGCAGCGCTGCCCCTGTCGGCCGACCTTGCCCGCGCCGACGCCGCCGAACGCCGGCGCGCCGCCGACGCCATGCAGTCTCAGCAAAGCCAGAGCGCCCGCGGCTTAGGCCCCGTGCGCGTGCTGGAACTCAGCCTGCAACCCGCCTCTCTCGGCAGCGTAACGGTGCGGCTGCGGCTCTCCTCTGACGGCCTGTCGGTGGAAGTCTCAGCCAGCGAAGCGGCAGCTCTCGAAGCTCTGGAAGGCGGACAAGACGGCCTGAAATCAGCGCTCCTGGGTGCCGGCTACGCCACCTCCGAACTCACCATCACCCGCCCGAGCGCCGAGCGCCCATTCTTCGCCAGCGATGCACCAGCCAGCACCGCAGCCATGACGCCGCGCCTCACCGAGGGCGAACTCTTCCTCTAACGCGTCAGAAACCCACTAAAACCGCCGCACCGCTGAGCCACACCCCGTGCGCTCAGCGGTCACCCGCCTCAATACCCAACACAGCGGCAGAAGACGGCCCGCCACTCTCAGCAAAGTCATCAAACGCGCGACCCGCCAGCGGGATAATGTGCCGGCGGACAAACTCCGACCCTTCCCGGGCCCCCGCCTCAGCATCCTTCAGCGCACACTCCCACTCCACAACGGCCCAGCCGTCATACCCAATCGTTGCGAGCGCTGAGAAAATCGCGCCAAAATCCACCTGTCCGTCGCCCAAGGAGCGAAACCGCGCCGCCCGGTCCCGCCACGGCTGCAGCCCCGAATACATCCCCTGCCGCGCGCTCGGCCGAAACTCAGCGTCCTTGACGTGAAACGCCCTGATCCGATCCGCATAAAGGTGGATGAAGCCCACATAATCGAGCTGCTGCAGCAAAAAGTGCGATGGATCATAGTTGATCGCACAGGCCGGATGCCCCCCAACGGCATCCAGGAACATCTCAAACGTGGCGCCATCAAAAACGTCCTCGCCCGGATGGATCTCATAACAAATGCTGCACCCCGCCTCCTGATACGCATCCAAAATCGGCCGCCACCGCCGCCCCAGCTCCGCAAACGCCGTCCCCACCAAATCGCCAGGCCGCTGCGGCCACGGATAGGTGTAGGGCCACGCGAGCGCCCCCGTGAACGACACGCACGTGTCAAACCCAAAGTGCCGGCTCGCCGCCGCCGCCAGATGCAGCTGCCGCACCGCCCATTCCTGCCGCGCCGCCGGATTGCCGTGCACCTCAGCCGGCGCAAAGCCATCAAACAGCTGGTCATAGGCCGGATGCACCGCCACCAACTGCCCCTGCAGGTGCGTCGACAAATCCGTCACCGCGACCCCCGCCTCAGCGCAAATCCCCACCACCTCATCGCAATAGGTTTTGGAAGACGCCGCCGTCTCAAGATCAAACAGCCGGCGATCCCAGCTGGGCATCTGGATCGCCACAAAACCGCAGTCGGCTGCCCACCGCGCGATGCTCGCCAAGTCATTGAACGGCGCCTCATCCGCGGCGAACTGCGCCAAAAACAGCCCAGGCCCCTTCATGGTCCCGGTCGAGGTCTGATCACCCATTCTTCGTCTGCTCCACAGAATTGGCGAGGCGCGTAAAAAACTTCGAAATCAGCATGTCGGCGGCGGGCTCCAGCAACAATCCGCCCGCTTTGGCCACAAGCCCCTGGATCAGGATCGCGTAAGAATAGTGAACCGTGGTCCCGCCATCGGCAGCCTCGAAGTACACCCAGCCTTCGCCATTGGAGTTGCCAAACGGCCCCTCAGCCCCGCCAAACAGCTGCAACCCATGGGGCGGCTCGCAGTCGGCAAATCGCGCCCGGACCAGATACGTCCCCTTCAGCCGCCCAACGCCTATCCCGACGTCGGCCGCGTAAACCCGCTCCACCCCGTCGTCGTCCCGCCGCAAGGTATCCGCGCCCGGAATGGCCGCCGCCAACCGCGCCTCATCCATCACGATGTCCCACAGCTCCTGCGGCGAGACCGCCACGTGGGTCGAGCCCTCACCGCGCATTTGATAGCCCTTCCCCTCGGGCATCTCCGGCGCACCTGAAAATGCAAAAGGCTGGGTCATGGCGTGGATCACAGCTGGCAGATCAAAACTCCACCACGGCGCTAGCACACCCAAGGTAACCTGTCGCCGCCACCGCCACGCCCCGTCGCCGCGGGCATCCGGGGTGCGGCAATTGCGCTTGCGGGCAACGGGCGTGCGCGCTAGGCCGTGCCCTCCAAGGAGCGTGGCATGGCACACACCGACGTTTTATCCCTGATCGGCAACACACCGCTCATCAAGCTCAAAGGTCCCTCAGACGCCACAGGCTGCACCATCCTGGGCAAGGCCGAATTCCTCAACCCAGGCCAGTCTGTCAAAGACCGCGCCGCCCTCTCCATCATCCGCGACGCCGTCGCCAAGGGCGACCTGCAGCCCGGCGGCGTCATCGTGGAGGGCACTGCCGGCAACACAGGCATTGGCCTGTCCGTCGTCGCCAACGCCATGGGCTTCCGCACCGTCATCGTCATCCCCGAAACCCAGTCGGCGGAGAAAATGGAGGCGCTCAAGATCGCCGGCGCCACGCTGGTCCCCGTCCCGGCGGTCCCCTACCGCAACCCCAACAACTACGTGAAACTCTCCGGCCGCCTCGCGGAGCAGCTGGCACGGACCGAAGCGAACGGCGCCATCTGGGCCAACCAGTTCGACAATGTTGCCAACCGCCAGGCCCACATCGACACCACCGGCCCCGAAATCTGGTCCCAAACCGAGGGCAAGGTGGACGGCTTCATCTGCGCCGTCGGCTCCGGCGGCACGCTGGCAGGCGTCGGCATCGCGCTGAAAGAGAAGGACAGCGATATCAAGATCGGCATCGCCGACCCCATGGGCGCCGCCCTCTACCAATACTACACCACGGGGGAACTCGGCTCCTCAGGCTCATCGATCTCTGAGGGCATCGGCCAAGGCCGCATCACGGCCAACCTTGAAGGCGCCCCCGTCGACATGGCCTTCCAAATCCCGGACGAGGAAGGCCTCCCGCTGGTGTTCGACCTCCTGCGCCATGAAGGCCTCGTCCTCGGCCTCTCCTCCGGCATCAACGTCGCCGGCGCCATGCGCATGGCCCGCGAACTCGGCCCGGGGCACACCATCGTCACCATCTTGTGCGACTACGGCACCCGCTACGCGTCAAAAATCTTCAACCCCGCCTTCCTGCGTGAAAAGGGCCTCCCCATACCCGACTGGATGGACGCCAAACCCAACCTCTCGGTGCCGTTCGAAGATCAATGAGGCTCCTGTGTCCACAACACCCCTGTTCCGCGACGACGCTTACCTAACCACCGCCGACGCTGAGGTGCTCGCGGTGGACGACGGTTGGGTAACGCTCGACCGCTCCCTCTTCTACCCCTCCGGCGGCGGCCAACCGGGCGACACCGGCAAACTGGAACTCCCCAGCGGCGAGGTCCTCGACGTCACCGACACGCG
>CAKZYH010000217.1 GCA_937884725.1 uncultured Paracoccaceae bacterium | reverse complement strand
GGCGACAAGAGCTCAGGCAAAATCCTCGAAGTGCGTGGCCTTCCCGGTAACTCCGTGGACCGTGACCGGCACCTTGGCTTCCGTGAAGTGATGGACGGCTCGGGCGGCGACTGGGACATCGTTGAGGTTGTCGGCAACTGGGATGACGGTACTGCGCAGAAAGTGACCGCTGACGCCATCGCCGTTCACGGCCAATTCGATGGCGTGGTCGTTCAGGGCGGCACGACGGGCGCAGTCCGCGCAATGCTCGACGCTGGCCATCCCATGGTGCCGCTGGCGGGTGAAGCTGAGAACGGCTTCCGCAAAATCCTCGCTGAGCAGGCTGACAACGGGCTGAAGGGCATCTCCATCGGTCAGTCGCCGGGCATGGTGTCGGTGGCCATGAAGGCTGCGCTCGCAGCGCTTGATGGTGAAGTGATGCCGCAGCTGATCTCCATCCCCATCCCCGCCACCCGCTACGATGAGCTTGAGGCCGACAAGAACTACTGGCCGGAGCTGACGGATAACTTCTTCACGGTGAACGAATTCCCTGCGTGCGATGTGAACATCACTGCGCGGGAAATCATGACCAACGACGCTGAAAACGTCCAATAATTCACGATCTGCGGCCGGGCTTTGCTCCGGCCGCAGTTCTGACTTCGCGGCGCAGATGTCTTCAACCGCGATCTGAGACGGAGCGTTAGCAGCGATGGACGCAGAAACTCGCGTGGCGTCAGCCCCCCACGTCACGCTTGATGGCGTCACCAAACGCTACGGCGGCGTTACGGCCCTGGATTCAGTGGACTTTGCGTGCCGATTGGGATCGATCCACGCCGTACTGGGGGAAAACGGCGCCGGGAAATCGACGCTGATCAAGATCATGTCCGGTGTTGTACAGCCCGACGAAGGCGAGATCCGCCTCGACGGCAAGCCCATGACATTCGCACACCCTGCGGCGGCCAATGCCAAAGGTATTGTGTGCATCTTCCAAGAATTATCGCTGATGTCGGACCTTTCGGTCGCCGACAATATTTCAATTTCCGACCCACCACGCCGCTTTGGCCTGATTGACCGCAAAGCACAGCGGCGGCGCGCCGAACAGCTTCTTGCGCGGATCGGCTGCGAGGATGTGAATCCGCTGTCGCGGGTGCGCGATCTGCCGCTCTCGCGCCGGCAGATGGTCGAGATTGCCAAAGCGCTGGCGAAGGAGCCGACCGTCCTCATCCTCGACGAGGCCACATCAGCGCTGACCGCGGCTGACGTCGATACCGTCTTTGGAATCTTGCGCCGGCTGCGGGACGACGGCATCTCGATCCTCACGATTTCGCACCGAATGCATGAAATCGAAGCTGTTGCCGACCGGTGCTCGGTATTCAGAAATGGCCGGCACATCGAAACCTTCGACCAGGGTGCACGCACCGAGGGCGAGATCGTCCAGATGATGATTGGCCGCGAGATCTCGGCCCATTTCCCGCCCAAACCGCCACCGCCTGAGGTCGCGACGCCGATGCTGCAGCTCAGCGGCTACTCGTGGGAAAACCGCCTCAAGTCCATCGATCTCTCCGTTGGCGCTGGCGAAATCGTCGGCCTCGGTGGTCTTGATGGACAGGGCCAGAAAGAGCTTCTGCTCGGCCTGTTTGGCGTCCTGAAAGATGTTTCGGGAACTGTGACGGTTCAAGGCAAAACCGTTAAGATCAAATCACCACAAGATGCCAAAAAGGCGGGCGTTGATCTTGCTTTGATCCCGGAAGACCGCAAGACTGAAGGCTTAATGTTGCCGATGTCGATCGCCGATAACCTCACGATCGCATCGCTGTCCAGACTTTCGGCAGGTCCGTTCGTCAACCCCGCGGCGATGACGGCCGCCGTGGAAGACGGCATCAAGCGCATGCAAATCAAGGTCGGCTCCGAGTTTGACCCTGTGTCGACCCTGTCGGGCGGCAATCAGCAAAAAGTGGTCATTGCAAAATGGCTTATGACCGATCCGAAGATTGTGCTGTTGAACGATCCCACCCGGGGCATCGACGTCGGCACGAAGCAAGAGATCTACCGCCTGTTGCGTGATCTCGCCGAAACCGGCGCGGCGATCATCTTATACTCCACTGATTATGAAGAGCTGATTGGCTGCTGTGACAGGGTCGCTGTGATGTACGACGGCCAGATCGTCCGCGAGCTTGCCGGCGCTGAGATTACCGAGCGCAACATCATCGCATCAGCGCTCAATATGGACGAGGCAGCAGCATGAGTGACCTCAGAATTCGGCTGTCTCAAAACGCGCCACTACTGACGGCTGTTGTCGTCTTTGCGCTGTTTTACGTCTTCTACAACATGAACCACCCGCGCGGGTTCTCAACAGCCGTCCTCATTCAGAATTCGAATGAAGTCTTTACGTTGGCGATGGTTGCGATGGCGCAGACTTTGCCAGTGTTGCTGGGCGGCCTCGACCTGTCGGTCGGCGCGATCATGACGCTGGTCAACACCATCGCCAGTCATCTGCTGAACGGCGGGCCACTGCAGATCATCTTCGGCTTCATCGTGTGCCTGGCCGCCGGCGCCGCCTGCGGGTTCGTCAACGGCTGCGTCGTCGTGTACGGGCGGATCCAGCCGATCATCGCGACGCTGGCGACCGGCGCGATCTTCATGGGCATCGCGCTGTTTTTGCGCCCCACCCCGGGCGGCGATGTGGACGGCGATCTCTCCTGGACGGCCACCAACGACCTTTACGAAATCGCCGCGACCTACGGCTTTGCCCAAGACGGCGATGCGGCATGGTTCCAGCCAATTGCGTGGATCCCCGTACCACTGCTCTTGCTTATCCTCGTGGCGGTCTGCATCTGGCTGCCGTTCGCGCGCTCCGTCACCGGCCGCACCGTATATGCTGTCGGTTCAGGCGAAGGCGCGGCCTTTATGTCAGGCCTCGCCATCGACCGCGCAAAGATTGCAGCCTTCACCCTAGGTGGCCTCTTCGCCGGCATCGGCGGGCTCTACCTCGCGCTGCAAACATCGTCCGGCAACGCCGACATTCCCCAAGCGGGCGCCTATACGCTGAATTCCATCGCGGCCGTCGTGATTGGCGGCACGTCGCTTTTGGGCGGTGTGGGCTCAGCGATCGGTTCCATTTTTGGGGCGCTCATCCTGCGCACGATCTCGTTCAACTTCCGCATTTTCGAGATTGACCCGCTGATGCAGCCGCTCTTCGAAGGCGTCGTTCTGCTCGCCGCCGTTAGTCTTGGCGCCCTGCGTGTCCTGCGGGTCAAAAACTCCCTGGAGCTGTTCCGATGACCAGCGTGCCATCCGATCCCCCAGCATCGCGTTTTCGGCTGAGCGAGGATGACAAACCGATCGTCGTCGCGGCGAGTTTCATTGTCATCATCCTCGCCATCGGGACGGCCTACACGCTGAGCACCCAAGGCACCGCGACGCTTCTGTCGCCCCAATACCTCCTGCAGCAGCTTCAGGTGGGCGCTTTTCTCGGCATCGTCGCCGCCGGGATGATGCTCGTCATTCTGCTCGGGCACATCGACCTGTCGGTGCCATGGACCATCGCCGCCGCCGCGATGATGGCAACCACTGTCGGCGGACCGGCGGCTATCCCCGTCGGACTAGCGGTGGGCCTCCTTGTCGGCCTGGTGAACGGCATGGGGGTCGCGTACTTGCGCATCCCCTCGATGATTTTCACGCTTGGCGTGAATGCTGTGATGCGCGGCCTCATGGTGGCGCACACGGGCGGGTTTGCGCCACAAACGGCCGCGACCGACCTCATGCAGTATCTCGCGGTCGGCAAAATCTTAGGGATCCCGGTCGCTCTGCTGGTGTGGGCGGCAGTCTCCATCGGCGTCATGGTGCTCTTGCAGCGCACGTCCTTCGGCAAGAGCATTTACGCGATCGGCAACAAGGAAGCCGCGGCCTACCTTGCCGGCGTGCCGACCAAGCGGATGATCATCGGCGCATTTTGCCTGTGCGGTATGGCGGCTGGCCTAGCGGGCACGCTGCTCGCCGGCTACTCGACCAAAGCCTATCAAGGCATGGGCGACGCTTATCTCCTGCCCGCCATCGCGGCCGTTGTGATCGGCGGCACTCACATTCTGGGCGGTCGCGGCCGCTACATCGGCACGCTGATCGGCGTGATCCTGATCGTCCTTCTCAACTCAGTTTTGTCCATCATGCAGATGCCCGAAGCCGGCCGTCAGGTGATCTACGGGAGCGTGATCATCGGCATGCTGCTGGTCTACGGACGCGGCCGGAAGGTGACGAGCTAGGAGCCCAAGATGTTAACCAACGACTTCCAGGTCTTGGACAAACGCTTCACGCGTTACGCCATGGGCAATGTGCACCTGGAGACGCTCTACACCGGCTCGCGGTGGGCGGAGGGTCCGGCTTACTTCGCGGCCGGAGAGTATCTGATTTGGTCGGACATACCGAACGACCGCCTATTGCGCTATGACGAAACCGATGGCTCGGTCTCGGAATTCCTCAAACCCTGCCGCAATCACAACGGCCACACGGTCGACCGGGAAGGCCGGTTGGTGTCGTGCGAGCATCGCGGCCGCTGCGTGAGCCGGGTCGAGATCGACGGCTCAGTCACCATCCTCGCGGACAGCTACAACGGCAAACGGCTCAATTCACCAAACGATGTCGTGGTGAAATCAGACGGTTCCATCTGGTTCACCGACCCAACCTACGGCATCGACAGCGAGTACGAAGGCGACAAGGCCGATGCCGAGCAAGAGGGATCCTACGTCTACCGGATCGATCCGGCGTCCGGCGCAGTGACGGCGATGATCACCGACATGGTGAAGCCCAACGGCCTGGCATTCTCGCCCGACGAAAGCGTGCTCTACGTTGCCGACACTGGCGCGACCCACGTGGAGAACGGACCGCGGCATCTACGCGCCTTCCACGTCGGAGCGGGTGGCGCGCTGTCCGGCGGCGATGTTCTGGCGACCTGCGATACCGGCCTGTTCGACGGCTTCCGCATCGACATCCACGGCAACATCTGGACCTCGGCGGGTGACGGCGTCCATTGCTTGACGCCTCAGGGCGAGCTGATCGGGAAAATCTTGACCGGTGAAGTTGTCGCCAACGTTGAGTTCGGCGGCATCAAGCGCAACCGCCTCTACATTTGCGCGACAACAACACTGCGCGCAGTCTACCTCAACACACGGGCTGCCTTTCGGCCTAACTAAATAAGAACGACGGGAGTGAACTGCTATGAAGACTGAGGCATATACATCAAAGCCCGTGGGGATGATTCCCAACAGTCGCTTTCCTCTGCTCATTCATCGCGGTGCGATCCCCGGCGGCGGGGTGGACGCTGTCAAATCAAAGTTCCGCAGCAATGGCTGGGGCAATAACTGGCAGTATCCAGGGATCTACGAATACGCCCACTTCCACTCCACCTCCCACGAATGCCTTGGCTGCGCATCCGGCTGGATGGAATTCAACCTTTCGGTGGAGGGCTGGACGAGGGTCCGGCTCGAGGTCGGCGATGTCATCGTCATGCCGGCCGGCGTCAGCCACGAAATGGTCGGGCACTCGGACGACATCATGATGTGCGGCGGCTACGCCGGCGGACGCGACTGGGACAATATTCAAGAAGCGTTCTTGACGCCTGAGCGCTACTATCAAGCCTGCAAGCTCATCATGTCCCTACCAATCCCGGACCGTGATCCGGTCACCGGCGACATCCTGCACCAATGGCACGACGCGCCCTCCTCCGTCGACGGCGGCTGGAACGACTTCCGCGACGGCTTGGACGCCAGCAGCTAGGCGTCGCGCCGACACACCGAAAAACCGAACGGGATCGGCCACTCGGCGTGCTTAGGCGAGGTAAACATCGCCTAAGCGTTGGAAGAACCAGGTCGCAGAAATGGCGCCGATCGCGTAGCCGCACAGCAGTCGCGCGTGGAAAGGGGGCGGTGCGAGCAAGAGGCGCAGCGAGAAAACAGTGGCCAGAGCAAGGGCCACAATCGCGAGTTGGCCAAGCTCGACGCCGACGTTGAACGCCAAGAGCGCCAGAGGGATCTCGCACGCCGGCAAGCCGATATCTTTCAGCGCCCCGCCAAAGCCAACTCCGTGGAGC
>CAKZYH010000216.1 GCA_937884725.1 uncultured Paracoccaceae bacterium | reverse complement strand
CGCATCATCCATCGAGAGCGCGTTCCGGTTGGCGTAAAGGTCGTACACGAACGCGCCCGCCATGGTCGGTATTGCCAAAAAGAACGAAAACTCCGCCGCAGAGCGCTTGTCGCACTTCAAAAGCAGCGCCCCGCCGATCGTCGCGCCCGAGCGCGATACGCCCGGCACCAGCGCCAGCATCTGACAGCACCCAATCAGGAAGGCGAGGCGCATGGGAAAGGCCATCGCGTCGGTGTGCACGGGCTTGGGCGCGCGCCTGTCAATCACCAAGAGCGCAAGTCCGCCCAAAATCAGCGTCGAGCAAATCAGCGACGGCGTCTCGAATAACACCGTCTTGATGATGTCGTGGAGCATCACCCCCACCACCGCCGCAGGCAAAAAGGCGAGCACGATCCCAAACGCAAATCGGCGCGCCGACGGATCGCTGGGGATCGCAAACACCACTTTGGTAAGCTTCGCGGTGTAGACGGCGAGAAGCGCACAAATCGCGCCCAGCTGAATCAGCACCTCGAAGGTGTTGCCGGTGGAATCGAAGCCAATAAGTTCCCCAAGAAGCAAAATGTGCCCGGTGGACGACACAGGAATGAACTCGGTCAGCCCCTCCACAATGCCCAAAAGGATGGCCGACGCGATGGTTTCGGTATTCACAGCGTCCGCCTTTCATCCCACCCTCAGAGCCGCTAAGCCGGCTCGTCCCAGGCCATAACCCGCCCATACCTCGAATGTCGCGGAGCACCATGCGCGTTCACCATCATCCGTTCCTCGCATCGTGTCGTTTTCTGCGCCTGTCGCTCGCCGAACACGCCATCGAGGCCGAACTCACCGAAGAGCGGTTCTGGGAGGCGCCGGACGAGCTCGTCGCCGTAAACCCCGGCCTCACGCTTCCCATGGTCTATGACGGTGGCCGCGGCCCCCTCATCGGCGGCACCGTGATGATGGAGTACATCGACGAGCGGTACGGCGATCAGCGCCCCGCCCACCGCCTCCTCCCCGCCGACCCCTTCCAGCGCGCGGAGGTCCGCCGCCTGGTCAACTGGTTCCTCGTTAAGTTCGAGGAGGAGGTGGCCGGCCCACTGGTTTGGGAGCGCATCATCAAGCTCGACATGCCGGCAAAGCGCGGCGGCGGTGCGCCCGATTCCTCAGTCCTGCGCGTCGCACGCCAAAACATCGTCAGCCACATGCACTATCTCGGCTCGCTCGCGCTGCCGCGAAACTGGCTTGCCGGCGACCAATTCTCCTTCGCCGACCTTGCCGCCGGCGCGGCCCTTTCGGTGGTCGATTATCTCGGCGAAGTCCCCTGGGCCGCGGATCCGGCCGCGAAAGCGTGGTACCAGAAGGTCAAATCCCGCCCCGGTTTCCGCCCCCTCCTGTCGGACAAGGTGAGGCTCGTCGCCCCCGCGCCGCACTATGCAGACCTCGATTTTTAAGCCGCTCTCCGTGAGCCCCGGCGCCGCCGAAGCCTTCGTCAAAGGCGAAGCCGAGGCCGCCGGGTTCGACGTGGTGCGCATCCTCGACCCCGCCGCGGTCCCCGACGACATCGGCGAGCGCCTCGACCTCGCCCTCGCCGACGGCCACCACGGCGACATGGCCTGGCTGAAAACCACCGCCGACCGCCGCCGCCATCCCAAAGCGCTCTGGCCCGAGGTGCGCGCCATCATCATGGTCGCCATGAACTACGGCCCCGACCGCGATCCGCTCCCTGACCTTCAGCGCCCCGACCGCGGCGTTATTTCGGTTTACGCCCGCGGCCGCGACTACCACGACGTCATGAAGGGCCGCCTCAAAACGCTCGGCCAGCGTCTCGCGTCGCGCCACGGCGGCGACCTCAAAGTGTTTGTCGACACCGCGCCAGTCATGGAAAAGCCGCTGGCCGAGCGCGCCGGCATCGGCTGGCAAGGCAAGCACACCAACCTCGTCTCGCGCACCCACGGCTCCTGGCTGTTCCTCGGCGCGCTCTTCACAACGCTCCCCCTCACGCCCGACGCGCCGGAAGAGGACCACTGCGGCAACTGCCGCCGCTGCCTCGATGTTTGCCCCACCAACGCGTTCCCCGCGCCCTACAGGCTCGATGCCCGCCGCTGCCTCGCCTACCTCACCATCGAGGCCAAGGGCATGATCCCGCGCCGTTTCCGCGCCGCCATGGGCAACCGCATCTTCGGCTGCGACGACTGCCTCGCCGTCTGTCCCTGGAACAAGTTCGCAGCCGCAGCCTCGGAGGCAAAGTTCACCGCCCGCACGAACGAGCCTGAACCCCTTACCGACCTTGCCGCGCTCGACGATGCCACCTTCCGCAAGCGCTACGCCGGCACGCCCGTCAAGCGCATCGGCCGCGAGCGCTTCGTGCGCAACGTCATGGTCGCGCTCGGCAA
>CAKZYH010000215.1 GCA_937884725.1 uncultured Paracoccaceae bacterium | reverse complement strand
TAGAGGTTTCAGCAGATGGGCCCGTTCGAGGGTCGCACGCATATCAAATCCGCGGGAATTGGAAGGCCGTTGAAGGCCCTTCACCAAGCACGAAAAAGGGCCGGGCGCAAAGCCCAGCCCCACCGCTCAACCGCGCTTCCCCAGACTAATTGTCGAGGAGCCGCTTCAGCGTTTCGATATCCTCGGCGATCTTCGGATCCTGACCGGTGAGGGACTCAATCTTGCGCACCGCGTGAAGCACCGTGGTGTGGTCGCGGTTGCCGAACCGGCGGCCGATTTCCGGCAGCGAGCGCGGCGTCAGCGTCTTGGACAAGTACATGGCGATCTGGCGGGGACGCACGATGTTGCGCGTCCGGCGAGACGACACGAGGTCGTGCTTGGAAATCGCATAGTGGGTGGAGACGACCCGCTGAATGTCCTCGATCTTGGGCTTGCGGCTTTCCCGAGCGCGCAGGAGATCGCGCAAGGTGGTTTCGGCCATGGCGAGCGAGATCGGCGCGCCGGTCAGCTGGTTGTTCGCCACCAGACGAGTGACGGCACCGTCAAGATCGCGGCCGTTGGTGGTGACGGACCGCGCCACGAAGTCCAGCACCTCCTCGGGGAAATCAAGGTCGGGGCAAAGCTCTCGCTGCACCGCGATGCGGTGGCCCAAGATTTCCCGGCGCATCGGGTAGTCGGGCGCCTGAAGCTCCACCACGAGACCGCTGCCGAGACGGGAGCGCACCCGGGTGTCGAGGCCGTCGAGATCGGCGGGCGGGCGGTCAGCTGCAATTACGATCTGACGGCCGGAGTCCATGAGCGTGGAGAGGGTGTGGCCAAATTCTTCGGTCACCTTCTGGCCATTCAGGAACTGCAGATCGTCGATCAGCAGGCAGTCGATGTCGCGCAAAACATCCTTGAACGTCAGCGTGTTGCGTGCCTTCAAGGCGGCCACAAAGCGATACATGAAGTGCTCGCTTGTCAGGTAAAGCACGCGCCGGCCGGGGCTGGACCGCCCGGCCTCTTGGGCCATCGCCTGCAGGAGGTGGGTTTTACCCAACCCCACAAGGCCGTGGAAAAACAACAGGTTAAAGCCGACATTTTGACCCGGTTGCGCCAGCGCGATCTTCTTAGCCGCAGCCACAGCAAGCGCGTTTGGCGCGCCTTCCGCCATGGTGCTGAACTGAAAGCGTTGGTCGAGGGAGGACCCTTCGAGGCCAGGGACCAGCGGCGCGCGCTGCTGTTGTGCAACGTTGACAGCATTTGGTGCGCCGGCTGCCTGTTGCGGCCCTGTGTTCTGATTGGGGGCGGCCGCAGCTGGCCGCGGTGAACGGCCAGCTCCGCGCACTGAAATGCGCAGCCCGGTAACACTCTCGTCTTCTTTCTGCAGACGCGAAAGCACGTCTTTGCTGTAATGCGTCTGTAGCCAATGCCTGACGAAGGGTGTGGGAACCGAGAGTTCCACAGTGCCGTCCGTCAAGCCTTCGTAGACGATCCGTTTGAACCACGAATCGTGGATGTCCTGTCCGTAAAACTCACGCAGATCGCTTTGAACGCGATCCCACTGCGGTTGGTTGCCGCTATTACCAACCGATGTACTCGCCGTCATAAGTATTGTCTCCTGTATTCCATGTATACGCAAACGGATACAAGGCACGGATGCCCCTACTAACGGCCCGGACTCGAGACACAACTCTACCGTGCGGCGCCCGGGTCGCGCCGCCTCGATTGTGCTTACGTCGTACTCGGTGGCTGGGTTTAAGATTGTCTCCACGGACAACCGCTGGCCTTCCAGCCGGCAACGTTGCCCCTGTGCCCATCGCTGTCGACGGGCCCTTCGAACCCGTCCACGATGTTCACACAATTGGTATAACCCAGCTCAATCATCCTCTGCGCAGCCGCGTGACTGCGAACCCCGCTACGGCAAAGGAAAAAAATCGTCGCATCTTTGTCGTTACAGATCGCCGCTAACTCATCTCCAAAGTCGATATTCACACCCATGGCCGGAAAGACCTGCCACTCCAGCAAAATGGGCTCCTTGCCGCCAGGCAGCGCTGGAAGGCCCACAAACATCCACTCGGGCCGGGTTCGGACATCCACGACTTGGGCGCGCGGATCAGACGACAAAACGTCCAGCGCTTCCTGCGCCGTCGCTTCGCCCACTGTTCCACCCGCTGCCATCATGGCGCACTTCTCCCGTACACTCGCTCACGCGAATGCCGCAGTTTCGCAATTCCCTAAAGGTTAAGCTAGCAGTTCTCTGCTAGGATGAGGCGTTGAGCGTTGCCGCGTCAGTATGTTTTAAGTTGTACTCAAGACTTCTGACACAAACACGCATGATACACCCATCTTAAAGTTGACGCCCTCGCATACCGTTACAGGCGGGGCGCATTCTCGTGTGCGGCGCTTCGTTCAACACCGCGTTAGTCAGTGCAATAAACCGAACAGGCAGGGCTCTGTAAAGCGCAAAGACCGCAAGGAAATGGGCCAAAAATTCGCCTTGACATCCCATTGGGGGAGACTGGGTCAGCTCGACCCGAAAAACCCATTTGTTAAAAGGCGGTTTACCGTGGGTCGGCTCCGCGAAAGCCTATATCGAGGCAAATGGGTAAATTTTAGGCAGTGATTTAAGGACGATTTCCCTGTGTCAGATGACAAAATTGTCCACAAGCTAACTCACTGACTTTACAGGGAAGCCCGGTATCCAATCCACGGGTCGATTGGATCCTAGGCTTATTTTCTCTGCCCCGTGTCACAAAAAATGACGGTACCGGAGTGAATGTGACAATTGGGTGGCAGGCGATCTCACCCGCCAAACGCAGACCTAAGCCGCGCTCGGCATCAATCAAGTGGGTAACGGGTTATGAGTTGATCGCCCGCACTCGGCTCGACAGGCGGGACACTTTCCGCGCCGCGGTGTTCTTATGAAGGATGCCCTTCTGGGCCGCCCGCATAATCTCTGGTTGAGCATCCTTCAGCGCGAGCTTGGCCGCCTCAGCGTCGCCACTGCGCACAGCCTCCTCCACCCGGCGGATGAACGTGCGCATCCGCGACCGGCGGGACATGTTGACTTCGGTGCGCTTCTGAAGCTTGCGCGTCATTTTCTGCGCGGATTTGGTATTTGCCATCTGTGATCCTGCGGCCCGTCACCCGGACCCCTCATTAAAGAACGCGGCGGCGTACAAAATGCCCGGCCCTCGCGTCAAGCCTGGCGGCTGCAAGCCAGCCCCGAGCGCTCACATGATGCACCCTCAGCGGTTTTTGAAGGCCGGTGCCCGTTTTTGCGCAAACGCAGCCATCCCTTCCTTCTGATCCTCCGTGGAAAACAGGGCATGGAACAGCCGGCGCTCGAACAAGACCCCCTCCGACAAACTGGCTTCAAACGAGCGGTTCACACTCTCCTTGGCCGCCATCAGCGCGGGCAGCGATTGCTTTGCGATGGCTTCAGCGGCGGCCTTCGCCTCCTGCATCAGGCTCTCCGGCGGCACCACCCGCGCCACAAGGCCAGACTGTTCGGCCTCTTGTGCGCCCATGAACCGCCCCGTCAGACAAAGGTCCATAGCTTTGGCTTTACCGATGGCCCGCGTGAGCCGCTGGGTCCCGCCGGCACCAGGCATGACGCCCAAGTTAATCTCGGGCTGGCCAAACTTGGCCGTCTCCGACGCAATAATCATGTCGCACATCATTGCGACCTCGCAGCCGCCGCCGAGCGCGAACCCCGACACCGCCGCAATCACCGGCTTTCGCATGGTCGCGATCCGGTCCCAGGGGCCTATGAGGTCCCCCGCGTAGGCATCGACGAACGTGTAGTCCGCCATCTCTTTAATGTCCGCCCCTGCGGCGAACGCCCGTTCGCTCCCAGTGAGGATCATACTGCCGATCCCATCGTCATCGTCGAAGGCACGCAGCGCGGCCACGATATCGTCGACCAGCTGTCGGTTGAGGGCGTTGAGCGCCTTGGGCCGGTTCATGGTGACAATGCCCACCCTGCCGTGCCGCTCGGTCAGCACCGTCTCATAATCCGCCATGGTTCGCTCCCCCGTTGATGTTGACGTACACAAAGGTCGGCATCCGTAAAAAAGGCAAGCGAGGATACGGCGTATGGCCGAAGCTGACGCAGTGTTGCCGGTGGGCAAAATTCTGACCCACTGGCAGGGCGAGGTGGACGCTGGCCGGCTCGATCCGGACCCGTCGCAAACCGCCGTTGCCGAGGCGCTCGACACCGTGCTTGCCGACCTCACCTCAGCAAAGCCGCCGCGTGCGGGACTGTTCCGCCGTTGGCGGCGCAAGACGAGCGATGCTGCCGTCCGGGGCCTTTACATCTGGGGGACGGTGGGGCGCGGCAAAACCATGCTCATGGACCTCTTTTATGAAGCGGCTCCCGCGAGCCCCAAGCGAAGGGTCCACTTCAACGATTTTATGGCCGATGTGCACCGCCGCATCGCCGCCGCCCGCGCAAAAGGCTCCGACACGGCTGTGGAGGACACCGCGGACGCCATCGCAGGCGAAGCGCGGCTCCTGTGCTTCGACGAGTTCGCCGTCACCGACATCGCGGACGCCATGATCCTGGCGCGTCTTTTCAAACACCTTTTCGAGGATGGGATCACGCTCGTTGCCACCTCCAACGTGGCGCCGGACGATCTTTATAAAGACGGGCTCAACCGTCCCCTCTTCGTGCCGTTCATCGCCGAGCTGAAGGCGAATGTCGTGGTGGTGCGCATGGGCGATGGCGCAGACCATCGCCTGGGTCGGCTGGACGGCGAACAGGTCTACTTCTGCCTTCATGATGAGGGCTTTGACCGCCTCTGGGGCGCACTCACTGGCAGCATACGCCTCGCCGCCATCGACGTGCCCGTCGGCTCGCGCGCCGTCACTGCCCCCTGCAGCGGCGGCGGCTTCACCCGCTTCACCTTTGCCGAACTCGTCGAGCAGCCCCTTGGCGCGTCCGACTTCGCCGCCATCGCAGGCGGTTTCCACACGATTTTTCTGTCTGACGTGCCGATCATGAGCCCGGACCGGCGGGAGACCACGCGCCGCTTCATCACGCTCATCGACGTTCTTTATGACGCCGGCGCGCGCGTCGTGGTGTCGGCTGCCGCCGAGCCCAACCACTTGTTCGACGCAGGTGACGGTGGTGGGCGCTATGAGGGCTTCGCCTTCGACCGCACCGCCTCCCGCCTTTATGAGATGCGTTCCGCTGAGTATCTGCGCCAGCGCGAGCACCAGCTTAGCAGCTGAGCCGCTTGTGCCGCCCCCGCCGACGCGCTACCGGCACGGTGTTGTGGCGCGGGCGCATCATTCGACATGATTGGATCAGTGTAGTCGGCAAGATGATGCGTCAGATGAAGGAGCGACCGAGTTTTCATCCGATCAGGTTGGTTCAACCTGATCGGATGGCGGTCTAGGCGAAAGAAACGAAGGGAAACGGCATGGCACGGGCGAAAATCGCGCTGGTGGGGGCGGGGCAAATCGGGGGCACACTCGCCCACCTCGTCGGCCTTAAAGAACTCGGCGACGTGGTGCTGTTCGACATTGCTGAGGGCACCCCGCAGGGCAAATCCCTCGACATCATGCAGTCCTCCCCGGTGGACGGCTTTGATAGCGCCATGTCCGGCACCCAGTCCTACGCCGACATTGCCGGCGCAGACGTGGTGATCGTGACCGCCGGCGTGCCGCGCAAACCCGGCATGAGCCGCGACGATCTCATCGGCACCAACCTTAAAGTCATGAAGTCGGTGGGCGAGGGGATTAAGGCCCACGCGCCGGACGCGTTCGTCATCTGCATCACCAACCCGCTCGATGCGATGGTGTGGGCGCTGCAAAAATTTTCCGGCCTGCCGCAAAACATGGTGGTCGGCATGGCGGGCGTGCTCGACTCGGCCCGCTTCCGCACTTTCCTTGCCATGGAATTCGACGTCTCGGTGGAAGACGTCACAGCGTTCGTCCTCGGCGGCCACGGCGACACCATGGTGCCGCTGACGCGCTACTCGACGGTTGCTGGCATTCCGCTGCCGGACCTCGTGAAGATGGGCTGGACGACGCAAGACAAGCTCGACAGCATCGTCCAGCGCACCCGCGACGGCGGCGCGGAGATTGTCGGCCTTCTGAAGACGGGCTCCGCATTCTACGCCCCGGCCGCCTCAGCGATCCAAATGGCCGAGGCGTATCTGAAGGACAAAAAGCGCGTTCTGCCCGCAGCGGCCTACCTCTCCGGCCAATACGGCATCGACGACCTTTATGTGGGCGTCCCCGTCGTGATCGGCGCGGGCGGCGTGGAGCGCATCGTGGAAATCTCGCTCGAGGGCGAAGAGCAGACCGGCTTTGAAACGTCGGTCAACGCCGTCAAAGGCCTCCTTGATGCCTGTAAGGGCATCGACCCGACCCTCGCTTAAGGGCGTCGATGGGGTCGCCATGGCCCCGTTGCCTACGCTTGGTTCGCCCTGGAGCCGCCCGGTAGCGCGAGCCAGAAGTGCCGAGCGCGTGCGGATCGTGGTAGTATCGCGACCGTCTTGAAACCGGGATCCCAGCAATGGACGTTAAGCTCAGGGCCGCCGACGCGCAGTTCGTTGAGGAGCAGGTCGCGAAAGGCCGATACACGTCTGCATCGGACCTTTTGATGGAGGCGATTGCGCTGCTGCGGGAAAGCACCAGCGATGACGATCAGCTGGCTGCTGCGCTGTGGGACGGCCTCAATAGCGGCGTGTCTGACAAAACGGTCGACGAGATTTGGGCGGTGGTCGGCGCGAAACACAGGGCGCGTGGCTAAATATCGGCCCAGCGAGCGAGCTGCTGCCGACATCGCTGCGATCGCTGATTTCGGCATTGAGCGCTTTGGCTATGACCAGGCGACGCGGTACCGGGATCTGCTGCAGGCCCGTTTGAGCGCAATCGCTCAAGCGCCGTACCGGTATCCGAAGTTGCGCAACGAAGACGTCCCGCCGGGCACGCGCTTCTGCCCCGTTGGCGGTCACACGGTCTATTTTGTCCCAGAAGCAGACGGGGTTCTCGTCCTGCGCGTCCTCGGTCGGCAACGTCGAGAGTTCGTTTAAGCGCCACCGTGTCGTGCGATGCCCCGGTGGACGCAGCGGGAAACTTTGCTAGGACAACTCACGCGATTCCGAAACACCGTGCCGGCCAGGCGGACGCAGGACACGAGAGCCCTCATGAACATTCACGAATATCAAGCCAAACAGCTTCTGAAGGGCTTTGGCGCCCCCGTTGCGGCGGGCGTTGCCATCACCGATGCCGCTGACGCGCGCGCTGCGGCCGAACAACTGCCCGGCCCCCTCTACGTCGTGAAAAGCCAGATTCACGCCGGCGGCCGCGGTAAAGGCAAATTCAAAGAGCTCGGCCCAGACGCCAAAGGCGGTGTCCGCCTCGCCAAAACCATCGATGAGGTGGAAGCGCACGCCAAGGACATGCTCGGCAACACGCTCGTCACCGCTCAGACCGGCGACGCCGGCAAGCAGGTGAACCGCCTCTACATCGAAGACGGCGCTGACATTGCCCGCGAACTCTACCTGTCCATTCTGGTGGACCGGACCGTCGGCCGCGTCGCCTTCGTGGTTTCCACCGAAGGCGGCATGGACATTGAGGCCGTCGCCCACGACACGCCGGAAAAAATCGTCACCGTCGCCATCGATCCGCTCGCCGGCGTCACCGATACGGACGCTGCTGCGCTCGTCGCCGCGCTGAAGCTGGAAGAGCCCGCGGCCGGCGAAATGCCGACGCTCGCCCGCCAGCTCTACCAAGCCTTCACCGAGAAGGACATGAGCCTTCTGGAGATCAACCCGCTCATCGTGATGCAGAGCGGCCACCTGCGCGTGCTTGACGCGAAAGTCTCCTTCGATGGCAACGCCACCTTCCGCCACAGCGATGTGATGGAGCTGCGCGACACCACCGAGGAGGACGAGAAAGAGATCGAGGCCTCCAAGCACGACCTTGCTTATGTGGCGCTCGACGGCAGCATCGGCTGCATGGTGAACGGCGCGGGCCTTGCCATGGCCACCATGGACATCATCAAGCTTTACGGCGCAGAGCCCGCCAACTTCCTCGATGTCGGCGGCGGCGCGACGAAAGAGAAGGTGACGGCGGCGTTCAAAATCATCACCGCCGACCCCAACGTGAAAGGCATTCTGGTCAACATCTTCGGCGGCATCATGCGCTGCGATGTCATTGCCGAGGGCGTTGTGGCTGCGGTGAAGGACGTCGGCCTGGAAGTGCCTCTCGTGGTGCGGCTGGAAGGGACCAGGGTCAAGGAAGGTAAGGACATTCTTGCCGCTTCGGGCCTTAACGTGGTGGCCGCGGATGACCTGGACGACGCCGCGAAGAAAATTGTGGCCGCTGTCGGCTGAGCCATGACAGGCGCCGGGGACCCACCGCAGCGCTTCGTTGCCGGCACACGACCGGTCTCGGCGCTCGGGTTTCAGTTGGGCGCCGTCATCGGTGTACTGGGCGGGGTCGCACTCATCTTGGCGGCGCTCGTTTTCCCCGGCACAAACCCTGATGGTCAGATGATTGGGGGCGCAGCCTTCGTTGTTGTGTTCGCGGCGCTGGGTGTGATTATGCCCAAGGTCACGCGCCGGAAACGTCGTGAGATTGTGGTGTTTTCGCCGGAGGGAGCGCTTGATACCCGCATGGCCGAGCGACCTCTCCCGTGGTCGAGCATCACCCGCATCTATGATCTCCCAGAGCAACACATGTCGTGGCTCGTGATGGAGACGACTGCGGAGGCGTTCGCTGAGACCAGACCCAAGCACAACGTGTCGCGTCGGGTTCGGTCGGTGAGCTTTGGTGTCTCCAACAATGCGCTCGCAATCATGCCGGTGGGGCTCGATCGAAAATCGGCCGAGATCCACGCCGCGGCCGATGCATTTTGGCATGCGTACAAGGGACCCTGAAGGTCACGGCACTTAGCCCACGTGTCTCGTTGTAACCGCGCGCTCCTGAGCGCATGTGACCGCAATGGCAAAAGTCCCATCCCCCTGCATCGACGTCTGCAAATTCACCAACCACGGCCGGTGTGTTGGTTGCGACATGACGAAGAAAGAGAAAAAGACCTTCAAGCGCTTGGCGACATCCAAGAAAAAGCGCGCGTTCGTCGCGGATCTTGCCGCCCGCACCGATGGTTCAGATATCGGCCGACGCTGGGCGCGTGCTTACCGAAGAAAATGCGAGAAGGGTGGCCGGACATGTGTGCTGGATGGTGCGTGATGCGCGACAGCCGTGCGCCGGCACCCACTGCGTTGCGGGACGGTTGAGCTTTCACCGCCTTTCCTCTAGCCAAAGTTCACCGCGGCAAGCTGACAGAAGGCCCTGAATGTCCATCCTCGTCGATCACAACACCAAAGTTCTCGTTCAGGGTCTCACAGGCAAAACCGGATCCTTCCACACCGAGCAGGCGCTTGCCTATCACGGCACCCAAATGGTCGGCGGCATTCACCCCAAAAAGGGCGGTGAGACGTGGACCGGCACCAACGGCGACGCGCCGCCGCTGCCGATCTTTGCCACGGTCGCTGAGGCGAAAGAGGCCACTGGGGCCACCGCGTCCGTCGTCTATGTGCCGCCCGCGGGCGCCGGCGCGGCCATCATCGAAGCCATCGAAGCAGATATGCCGCTGGTTGTATGCATCACCGAGGGCATCCCGGTCATGGACATGGTCAAGGTCAAGGCCAAGCTCGATGCCTCGAACTCGCGTCTCCTCGGCCCCAACTGCCCGGGTGTCCTGACGCCGAACGAGTGCAAGATCGGCATTATGCCGGGCTCCATCTTCCGCGATGGGTCGGTCGGCATCGTGTCGCGCTCCGGCACGCTCACCTACGAGGCGGTGTTCCAAACCTCCGCCGAGGGGCTTGGCCAAACCACCGCCGTCGGCATTGGTGGCGACCCGGTGAAGGGCACAGAATTCATCGATATGCTAGAGCTGTTCCTGGCCGATGAAGAGACGAAGTCGATCATCATGATCGGCGAAATTGGCGGCTCCGCTGAGGAAGACGCGGCCCAGTTCATCGCCGACGAGGCCAAGAAGGGCCGGTCCAAGCCGATGGTCGGCTTCATTGCAGGTCGCACCGCGCCTCCGGGCCGCACCATGGGACACGCCGGCGCGGTGATTTCCGGTGGCAAAGGCGGCGCTGAGGACAAAATTGCGGCCATGGAAGCGGCCGGTATCCGCGTCTCACCGTCGCCGGCACAGCTCGGCAAAACCCTCGCCGCAGTGCTAAGGGGCGAATGAGCGCACGTATCGCCTACCAAGGGGCACGCTGATGCGTCCGTGGTGGTTCTTCGCTATGGCCATCGCCGCAGCGGCGCTCGCAAGTCTGGATATGGCCAGAGATGCCGGCGCGCCCGGACTGCCGGAGGACGAACCGGCGCAACAAAGCGGCGCTGACTGAGGCGAGCGAGCAGCAAGCCTGAGGCGCGGAACATCCGCCATCATCGTTGCCGACCCGGGGCATCCTGAACCCCCGGGGCGAGACTAGGGGCGGCCACGATGGATGACCTTAAGCCACCGACAACCGGAAGCGTTTTCGCGCGCCTCTGCGCCTTTTGGGTCTATGGCGGGAGCATGGGCGGTGTGGTGCTGCTGGCGTTGACACCCTTCGTGGCGTCCGGGTGGACTTTGGCGCAGACGCTAGTGTTCACGTGCCTGCCCGCATACATGATCCATCAGTTTGAAGAACATGATGCGGACCGCTTTCGCACGTTCATCAACACCCGTCTGGGCTGCGGAATGGACGTCCTCACCGCGCGCGCCGTCTTTGTGATCAACGTCATCGGAGTCTGGTGCGTCCTCGGTGCCATCATCGCCGCGACGTTCGCGATCGACCCGCGGATCGGCCTTGCGGCGGGCTACTTCCTGGCCATCAATGGCGCGCTGCACTTGGTTCAAGGGTTTGCGCTGCGCTGCTACAATCCCGGGCTCGCAACCGGCGTTGCGGTCTTTCTTCCGCTGGGCACGAGCGTTGTCGTCACGGCGAGTGCGGGCGCCACCGGTGTCCAGCACGGGCTTGCCATCGCCCTGGTGCTCGCGATCCATGCGATGATCGTCGCGAACGTGGCGATCCGCCGCCGCAAATTGATGCGCGGTCCGGCCACCGCCTGACGAGGGGGGAACGCGTGACAAGCTGCCCGCCGCGGGCATCTGTGGTCTACGTGAAATTGTCCGGACGGCGGTTGGGCTTTAGCGCGGTTGTGCTTACTGTAAAGAGGTTGAGACACCACACACAGGACACATCCCATGGCCCGCCAGGACGCAAACCAAG
>CAKZYH010000214.1 GCA_937884725.1 uncultured Paracoccaceae bacterium | reverse complement strand
TTGCTCAGATTGAGGTGCCATCCCCGCTGGGCTACATGGAAGACTTTCGGACGCATCGGCGGGATCTGAGGTCTTGAACACGACTGGTATTCTCCAGAGCAGCGCATGCTTGAGTGTTGCGCCGATGATGGATTGGACCGACCGCCACTGCCGCGTGTTCCATCGCCGCCTCAATCCCAACCTCCGCCTGTTCACCGAGATGGTGACCGCAAAGGCGGTCCTGTTCGGCGATCAAGAACGGCTGCTGGGATACAGCGCCGAAGAGCACCCGCTTGTCTTGCAGCTCGGCGGATCGGACCCGAGCGAACTCGCCAAAGCCTCGAAAATCGCGGCGGAATGGGGCTACGACGAGGTAAACCTCAACTGCGGCTGTCCGTCCGACCGGGTGCAGGGTGGCTCCTTCGGCGCTGTCCTCATGCGCGAGCCGACGCTGGTGGGCGAGTGCTTGGCGGCCATGGGCGAAGGCGGTTTACCGGTGACGCTCAAGTGCCGGATCGGCGTTGACGAGCAAGATCCAGAGCCAGCGCTCGATGCGGTCGCCGATGCTGCGGTGCGCGCCGGAGTGACATTCATCTGGGTCCATGCCCGCAAAGCATGGCTCCAAGGGTTGTCGCCGGCGCAAAACCGCACCGTGCCGCCACTCGACTATGGCCGCGTCGAACGCCTTCACGAGCGCTTGTCGTCAAAGGTCTGTATCGGCCTCAACGGTGGGCTCTCCGACGTGAATTCCATCGACTACGCCTGCCGCGCGACGGACGGTGCCATGATCGGTCGAGCGGCCTATCAGCGCCCCGGCGTCCTCGTCACGCTCGCGGGTCTCCAAGGCGCTGCCTCGTTCGCGCACCGTACTGCCGTCGCGAGGTCGATGGCTGACTACGCGGACAACTGGATGGGCGCGGGCGGACGGCTCGCCAACGTCACGCGGCACATGCTGGGGCTGTTCCACGGCGAGCCCGGCGCGCGCGATTGGCGCAGAACGCTCACCGAAGAGGCGCGCCTGCCTGAGGCAACACCGGATCTCATCGTCCATGCCGTGGACGCGGTGGAAGCGGCGGCAGCGCGACGGGCGATAGTCGCAACCGCCGCATGACCTTCCTCGACGGCTGGCTTCGCGATGTGGGGGCAGGGCTATCCTTCTTCACCCGCTGGCCGCTGCCGGCGTCCGCCCACGCCGTCCCGCTCGCCGACGCTGCCAGAGCCGTTCCCATCGCGGGCCTCCTCGCGGCACTGCCGTCGGCCGTCATTTTGCTTCTGTTGGGTGGTGCCGATCCGCTGGTTGCCGCCATCGCAGCCACCGCCGTCCTCGTCGCAAGCACCGGCGCACTCCACGAGGACGGCTTTGCCGACGTCGCTGACGGCTTCTGGGGCGGCAGGGACACGGCCTCACGGCTTGAGATCATGCGCGACAGCCGGCTTGGCACCTACGGCGTTGCGGCGCTGGTGCTGGCGCTCCTCGCCAAGGTGGCCTGCATTGCCGTCTTGATGAAGATGAGCCCGCTCTTCGCAGCAGGGGCGGTCCTTGCCGCAGCCCTCATGGCACGCACAGCCGCTCTCGACATTTGGATTGCCGGACCCTCCGCCCGCCCCGACGGCCTCGCCGCAAGCCGCCCAACGGAGGCGAGCTTTCACATCGCTGCGCTGATCGCAGCCGGGCTCAGCGTGGCGCTCATTTTCTGGCAAGCCCCCGCCGGCGTCATCTCCGCTACGTTCCTGTTGCTCCTCACAGTCAAAGGGCTGGGCGTCCTGGCGCGGCGCAAGATCGGCGGCGTCACCGGCGATGTGATCGGCGCTGCCATCGTCGCGGGGGACTTGGTATATCTCGCCACCCTTGCCATCTGGGCTTCACCATAAGCGGCAGGCTTTTACGTGACTGTGAGATACAAGCGGAAAATTTTGGCAGCGGCCGCGCTAGCGGCTGCGGCAGTGCCGTCGCCGGCACTCGCTAGCTTCTATAGCGAAGGTGAAGCCGGCAAAGTCATTTTCGCTGTGATCATCGCCATCGTGGTGGTTCTGGCGGCACGCCGCTATCGCATCCCGGACATACTGCGCACGGCCGGTGCCTGGTTCCTCGCCTTCGCCATCCTCATCGCGCTCTACAGCTACCGCGAGCCTCTGGAGGATGTGGGGCGCGAAATGATCGCCGCGCTGGTGCCCGGCATGGCCGTCGGCAACAGCGCTGGCGAGGTGGTGGTGCGGCGAAGCGTCGGTGGGCAGTTTATGCTGAACGGCGCAGTGGATGGCGAAGAGATCCGCTTTATGTTCGACACTGGCGCGAGCGCTGTGGTTCTCGCCGCGACGGACGCCGCCCGCGCGGGCATCGACCCGGCGTCGCTGGACTATCGGCTTCCCGTCATGACAGCGGCCGGAGTGACTGAGGTGGCCCCCGTGCGGCTCAACAATGTGAGTATCGGCGACATCAACCTCACCGGGGTGCGGGCCGCGGTGGCAAAGCCAGGTGAGTTGGACGTGAGCTTGTTGGGTATGACCTTTCTCAACCGCATCACGGGGTTTGAGGTGCGCCGCGATCGGCTGGTGCTAATCCCGTGACCACACCGAACGGGCAGAGCCCGCTAGATGACTTTCGCGCGCTCGCCCTAGCGCCCGCACCCGACCACAGCGAAGCGCTCGTTGCAGCCCACGCCCGCGAATCCCACCTTGCCAAGCCGCCCGGCTCCTTGGGTCGCCTGGAAGAAATCGTGGAGTGGCTGGCAGTTGTCACCGGCCGGGCGCCGCCTCAAGTGCGCAACCCGCGGGTGGTCGTTTTCGCGGCCGCCAATGGCGTGGCAGCAGAGGCGGTCTCGGCCTACCCGGCGGAGGTCAATCCGCTGATGCTGGAAGCGTTCCGGGCCAACAAGGCCGCCATCAACCAGCTGTGCACTGCCGCGGGCGTCGGCCTCTCCGTCTTCGATCTCGCCGTCACCGTGCCGTCCGGCAACATCCGCAAAGAGGATGCGTTTGCGTCCGAGAAGGAGTTGGCGGGAACGCTGGCGTTCGGCTTGGAGGCGACGGCGAACGGCGTGGATCTTTTGGGCCTTGGCGAGATGGGGATCGCGAACACCACCGTGGCGGCCGCCCTGTTTGCGGCGCTGTTTGGCGGAACCGGCACCGACTGGGCAGGCCCCGGCACCGGCGTCACCGGCGATGCGCTCAGCCACAAGGCCGCTGTGATCGACGACGCGTTGGCGCGGGTGTCGGGCACCACCGACCCGTTGGCGCTGCTCCAGCGCCTCGGCGGGCGCGAGGTCGCGGCGATGACGGGGGCGATCCTCGCCGCTCGCAGCCAGGCGATCCCGGTCGTAATCGACGGTTTCGTGGCAACCGCTGCGGCAGCTGTCGTCTACGCCATCGAGCCCAAAGCCATTGAGCATTGCCTTTTTGCGCACCTGTCGGCGGAGCCCGGCCATCGGCGAGCCCTTGAGGCGATGGGCGTTGAACCGCTCCTTGACCTGCGGATGCGGCTTGGGGAAGGCAGTGGCGCTGCGGTGGCGCTGCCGATCATTCGTGCGGCCGCGCTGACCCACTCGGGTATGGCCACGTTGGAGCAGCTGGGCGCCGCGCATCCGTCATGAGCTGCCAAATTGCTGCGCTACGGGCCATCACTGAGGAGATGTCGGGCTGCAGGATTTGCCGCGATCAGCCCGCGGGTCCGCCGCTGCCCCACGGTCCGCGACCCATCTTCCAGATCAGCTCCACGGTCCGCGTCGCCATTTGCAGTCAGGCGCCCGGCAACAAGGCCCACCAGGCGGGCAAACCCTTCTACGATCCCTCCGGGCGGCGGCTGCGCGAGTGGATGGGGCTTGGCGAGCCAGAGTTTTACGATCGCTCCAAGGTCGCGATCATTCCCATGGGCTTTTGCTTTCCCGGCTACGACAAGAATGGCGGCGATCTGCCGCCGCGCCGCGAATGCGCCAGCACCTGGCACGATGCTCTGTTTGGGGTGCTGCCCCAGCTCCGGCTGAAGCTGTGCATCGGCAAATACTCGCTCGCCTATCACCTGCCGCACCGCAAGAAGCAGTCTCTCACCGGGATCGTCCGCGACTGGCGGGAGATTCTTGCCGAAACCGAGCCCCATGCTGTCATCGCGCTGCCGCATCCGTCGTGGCGCAACAACGCCTGGCTCGCCAAGAACCCCTGGTTCGAGGCTGCGGTGTTGCCCGCGCTACGGGAGCGCGTCGCTTCGGCGCTCTCGGCCTAGCGGCGCCGCGCCCCATCTGCGCGTGAGTGCAGGAGTGAGGCCCCGTGAAGACGCTAAGATTTGTGCTGGGCGATCAGTTGGATCGCAACATTGCCGCGCTGCAGGATCTTGATCCCGAGCGCGATGTGGTGGTGGGCGCCGAGGTGCAGGAGGAAGCCACCTATGTGAAGCACCACAAGCAAAAAATTGTCTTCCTGTTTTCCGCGATGCGCCACTTCTTCGCCAAGCTGGCGGAGGAAGGGGTGACGGTCGAATATTATGAGATCGGCGCCCACCGCTCGTTTGCCACGGCCCTGCGGGCGGCTGTCAAAACCCATAAGCCGAAGAAAATCGTCGTGACCGAGCCTGGCGAATGGCGGGTGCTCGAAGACATGCGCACGTGGCACCAGCTCACGGGTGTTCCGGTCGAAATCCGCGACGATGACCGGTTTTTTGCCGACCACGCAGACTTTCGCCGCTTTGCCGAGGGGCGCAAAGAGTTGCGGATGGAGTTTTTCTATCGGGAGCTGCGCAAACGCACCGGCATCCTGATGGACGAGGACGGCAAGCCCGTCGGCGGCGAGTGGAACTATGACAGCGAGAATCGAAAGTCGCTGCCAAAACGCTTCACAGTTCCGGGCCGACCCGAGTTTCCGCCGGACGAGATCACGCAAGAGGTCATGGAGTTGGTGGAGGATCGGTTTGGCGACCACTTCGGCACGCTCCACGCCTTCAATTGGCCGGTGACGCGGGAGGGCGCGCTGGAGGCGCTCGACGCGTTCGTCACAACCTTCCTGCCCACGTTCGGGGACTACCAAGACGCCATGGCCGTTGGCGAGCCGACCCTTTTCCACGGGCTTGTCTCACCGCTCATCAACGCCGGACTGCTATCGCCCAAGGAAGTGGTTGCCGCTGTGGAGGAGGCGTGGGAGCGCGGCGACGTTCCGCTTAATGCCGCGGAGGGTTTCATCCGCCAGGTGCTTGGCTGGCGCGAGTTCATCCGCGGCGTTTACTGGCTCAAAATGCCGCAATACCGCGATACGAACGCGCTTAATGCCAAGCGGCCGCTGCCGGAGTTTTACTGGACCGGCAAGACCAAAATGCGCTGCATGTCGGAGGCGATCGAACAGACTCGCGACTATGCCTACGCCCATCACATCCAACGGCTCATGGTCACGGGCAACTTCGCCCTGCTTGCCGGTATTTCGCCGGAAGAGATCGAGGAGTGGTACCTCATCGTCTACGCCGACGCGTATGAATGGGTGGAGCTGCCCAACGTCCACGGGATGGCAATTTTCGCCGATGGCGGCGTGTTCGCTTCCAAGCCCTATGCGGCATCGGGTGCGTACATCGATCGGATGAGCAACTATTGCAGGGCGTGCGATTACAAAGTGAAGGTCAAAGAAGGCGAAGACGCCTGTCCTTTCAACTATTTGTACTGGAACTTTCTGATGGAAAACGAGGATCGCCTCAGAAAAAATAGGCGCGTCGGCATGATCTACCGTACACTCGACAAAATGAGTGACGACAAGAAGCATGCAATCACGCAATCGTCTCGCGAGTTCTTGGATGAGATCTGCGGCGTTTGATGATGCACATTAACCAAGGCAAACAAAACGCGGCTCGATCGCCAGTACCGATCTAGAAAGTTGTTGATAAACCGTTAAAGTGATCGCCTCGGATTTAGCGCTGAGTGAGGCGGTCATGGGCCAACCTTTTTACGCAACCGCAGTCGTGACGGCAGCAGTCATCCTGGGCGCGAGTGCTTCGGCGCAGGCGCAAGTTGTCGTGATGGACGCACCCGCAACGGCCGTGATCGTGGAAGCGAACAGCGAAGACGCACCGCCCGCCAATCCCGAGAGCATCGATCAGCTCCGCTTCTTCGTGGACACAATTGTGGGCGAAGTCGCGGTCGACGGCACGATGACTGTCGCCCAGATGGCGCAACTGCCTGAAAGTCCGTGCAGGTCGCAGGCCTACGTGTACGGTCGCGAACGTCCCAAGTGGCTCTATCAAACCGGGCGCTTGCTGCAGGCCATGCGAGAGCGGGCACCGATCCGCGTTTCGTTCAGCTGCGTCGACGGCTTCCAATCCATCAACGCGCTCCAATTTCTCGCGCCGCCGGGCGAGACAGTCGTGTCCGGGCTCCCGCGCCGGAGCGATATGGTCGTGTTGACCGAAGATACACCGTCGTTGCGTGCCGCTGCGGTGCTGAGCAATGCCGACCTCGCGGCGCCGGTGGACTCGGTCGGTACGACGCGGGAGGAGCGGGTGCGGCAGATCCCGCTCCCTTGATCAGCCTCGGTCAGCCCCGTTGACCGGCTTGCCGCCAGTCAGAACGCTTTGAAAGTGATGATGGTTTTGGTGTCCAGGATGCCGTCTACGGCGTGAACCTGCTCGTTCACGAAGTGGCCGATGTCCTGGTCGCGGTCCACGTAGAACTTGACCAAAAGGTCGAAGTCGCCGGCGGTGGAGTAGATCTCCGAGGCGATCTCGGCGTCGGCCAGCGCGTTCGCCACATCATAGGCCCGCCCGAGCTGCGCTTTAATCAGGACAAAAAAGGGCGTCATGGCAGACCTTCTGTTGTGACGGCCGGTTGTGGCAAAGCACGACTTGCGGCACGACCGCCGCATAGCGCGTTTGGCATCGCATCCGCGATGCGGCAGTCGCGCAATGGTCTAGGCGCAAAACCATAAGGCGGTCAAAGTGAACGAAGGTTCGAAGGGGTCTCCATCACACGATGGCAGCCCGGTCGGGCATGCGGCAGGCATCTCGCGCGTGCGGGTGCAAGCCGCCATTGCAGCGCTGAGCGCGCGGCCAAGGGTGCACGCGCTCGTGGCGCCGGTGGTTCAGCCGCTCGCGGCGGACGTGGCCTCAGCGCTCGGCGTCGACATCTCCATGACCGACGATGCGCAGGCGGTGCGGGCGATGGCCGGCGCCGCGGATGCGCTGACCATCAACTTGGGCATGCTGGCAGACAGCCGCTTCGAAACCGCCAAGGTTTTGGCGAACGCAGGGCCGCCGTTCCTTCTCGACCCCGTGAAAGTCGATCGATCTGCACCCCGCCTTGCGCTCGCTCAAGAGCTGCTCCAACAAAGCCCCGCCATCGTGAAGGGAAATGCCGCGGAGATGGCCGTGCTTGGCCAGCTCCCGCGCAGCGCCGTCACGGTCACCACCGGCCCGACGGACAGGGTGAATGCCGGGCGTCAGCGCTACGACCTCAATAATGGACACCGGCTGCTTGATGCCGTGACCGGTACGGGCTGCGCGGCGGGCGTCGTACTGTCGGCGCTCCTCGGGGCAGGCGCCTCTAGCTTCGACGCGACGGTCGCCGGGCTTTCGCTGATGAACTGCGCCGCTGAGCGGGCCGCGAAAGTCAGCCATGGGCCGGGGAGCTTCAAGATCGCATGGCTGGATGCGCTGGCCGCCATCTCGGCCGAAGAGATCGCCGCGGACATGGTCTGGCGTTACGGGACCCCGGATTTGTCAGTCTATCTCATCGTCGGGCCGGAGCATGGCGATGGCCTTGCGGTTGCTCAGCGCGCCGTTGAGGGCGGCGTCAGCCTGGTGCAGTACCGCGACAAATCAGGCAGCACGCAGGAACAGGTTGCGGCGGTGCGCCGTCTCGTGGAGGGCCTTACTGTCCCGGTGCTGGTCAACGACCGCGCGGATGTCGCCGTCGCGGCCGGCGCGGCAGGCGTTCACGTCGGTCACGGCGATCTCACCCCGTGGCAGGCGCGTGAGTTGGTGGGGGCGGAGCGAATTGTGGGTGTGACAGTGCATTCGATGGATGAGGCGGAAGAGTTCGATGGCGCACCCATCGACTATGCAAGCGTCGGCGGCGTCTTCGTAACAACCAGCAAGCACAACCCCAATCCACCCATTGGCATGGATGGGTTTCGGCGCATCAGCGCACGGCTGCGCCAGGCCCACGATGTGCCCATCTGCGCCATCGCCGGGATCGACGCCGCGCGGGCGGCGGAGCTGGCAGCGGCGGGCGCGGATGGCGTGGCGGTCATTTCAGCCATCACCAGCGCGAACGACCCCGCCGTCGCGGCCGCCAACCTCAGCGCAGCCATCGCAGGAGGCCGGACATGATTGCGCTCACCATTGCAGGATCCGATTCATCGGGCGGTGCGGGAATCCAGGCCGATCTCAAAACCTTCTCCGCCCGTGGCGTCTTTGGCGCCAGCGTCATCACCGCGATCACCGCGCAAAACACGCTGGGCGTCACCGGCATCCATTCGATCCCGGTGGACATGGTCATTGCGCAGCTAGCGGCCGTGCTCGACGATCTTGATGTGCGCGCGATCAAGATCGGCATGCTGGGCGATGAGGTGCTGATCAACGCGCTCGCCGATGCGCTTGAGCCGGTGTCCGTCCCCATCGTGCTCGACCCCGTCATGGTGGCAGCAACTGGAGCGCGGCTCGTGCCCGAAACGGCCGTTCGTGCGTTGCGCGACCGGCTGGTCCATCAGTCACGGCTGATCACACCCAACCTTCCGGAGGCCGCGGTCCTGCTCGACACAGAGGTTGCCACCAACGAGGCCGACATGCTGGCCCAGGCCAGAGCCCTCGCGCTCGGCAATACAGCTGTGCTGCTCAAAGGCGGGCACGGCGAGGGCGCAGAAAGCGTCGATGTCCTGGTGTCAGGCGACGCTGTGACCCGCCTCACGGCCACCCGTCACGCGACGTCAAACACCCACGGCACAGGCTGCACACTCTCCTCAGCCATCGCAGCGGAGCTCGCGAAAGGTGCGCCGCTCGACCAGGCGGTGAGCATCGCCAAGGAGTACGTCACAGGAGCGATTGCCGCCGCCGACGGGCTAAATGTCGGCCGCGGTCACGGCCCGGTGCATCATTTCCACGCCATGTGGTGAGTACGCGCTGGACTTTCTTGGTGTCCCGGCGCACTTCGCGGTGCGGGCGGCCGCACAACTCCCACCGAATGAACCCGACCCCATAGGCTGACCCATCATGACCGACGCATCATCAGATCCTAGCCCCCGCAGCGGATCAGCGCCTTTGGTGGCCTCCCAGCTCCTATCGGATTTGGCCGGCTTGTTCCGCGCCGAAGGGAGCCTGTTGCGCGCTGAGTTCGACGACCGTGTCACGCAGCTTCAGGCCGCAATCGCGAAGATCGCGGTGGGGATCGTAGTCTGCATTGTCGGCTTTACGGTGCTCGCCAACGCGGTGGTCATCGCCGTCGCCGAACTGATCGGCGAGGTCGACGCGACCCAGGATGCCATCGGTTGGGCGTCTCTCATCGTCGGGGTGATCCTCGCGCTGATCGGCGCTGTGGTGCTCAAAACCGGGATCGACGATCTGCAACCCTCCGCTATCGTGCCGGAACGCACGGCAGAGCGCGTGCCAGGGAGCGATGTCTCGGGCTAGAAGAGTTGGGTCCACACAGGACCAGGGGAGGGCGAGCATGGCAACGTCGCACGCTATGGATCACGATCAGAAAACGGATGCGGTCCTCTACACCGTCTCCGGCGCCATCGCGGAGGCGCGGCTGAACCGGCCAGAAAAGCTCAACCCGCTCTCGACCGAGATGGTGGAGGGCCTCTCCGCTGCTGTAGACCGCGCCTACGCCGACCGAGCAGCAGTGCTTATCATCCGCGGCAATGGGCGCGCCTTCATGGCAGGCGGTGACTTGCAGCGCCTCGCCAAGGTCGACCCCACGAGCGGTGTGGGCCTGATGATTGGCGCTATCCATCACTGCCTGGAGCGCATGGCGGCCGCGCCGTTCATCACAATCGCCGCAGTTCACGGACCGGTCGCGGGCGCTGGCCTCTCCCTCGCCATGAACGCCGATCTTGCCATCGCGGCCGACGATGCCCGTTTCACCATGGCCTACGCCCGCATCGGCGCGTCACCGGACTGTGGCGGCACCTACGCTCTGCCGCGTTTGGTGGGACTGCGCCGGGCCATGGAGATCGCGCTCTTCGCCGACGATTTCTCCGCGGAGGAGGCGGAGCGCATTGGCCTCATCAACCGCGTCGTTCCCGCCGCCGACTTGGATGACGCGGTGAGAGCCATGGCGGAGCGCCTCGCCCGCGGCCCGCGGCAGGCCCAAGCGCGCACCAAAGCGCTGCTGCGCCAGTCGTTCGACAATGACCTTACCGCCCAACTGAGCGCCGAAGAGACCGCATTCCGCGCGTCCGCAGCGACGCCAGACTTCAAAGAAGGCGTCACCGCCTTTCTGGAGAAGCGCAAACCCAAATTCGGCGACGGCTGACCGGAGGCCGGCCGCGCGCCGTTCTTTTACGCGCTCACGCGGGCGCTCACCATCGCAGCGACCGCGTTGGCTGTCGCGCCAGACAGCGTCCAGCCGAGGTGCCCGTGGCCGGTGTTGTAGAAAACGCCGGGCGCAGCGCCCGCGCCAACGCGGGGCATCATGTCCGGCATCATCGGCCGCAAACCCGCCCACGGGACCACATCGCGCTGGTTGATGCCCGGGAATAGCTCCTCGCACCACCGCTTCAGCGGCTCGATCCGCGCCACGCGAATGTCGCGGTTGTAGCCGGAAAACTCTGCCGTACCGGCAATCCTGAAACGCCCGGCACCAAGGCGGCTTGTGACGATCTTGGCGTCGTCATCGAGCAAACTGCGCCAGGGCGCGGCCGCCTGATCTTCCGGCCGGTGGAGGTTCACCGTGATGGAATAGCCTTTGACCGGATAAACGTTGATGCGGTCACCGAGTTGGTGCGCAATCGCCCGCGACCCGGCCCCTGCACAAACAACCAGAGCATCGAACGTGTCGGTGTGCGACTGCTCCGAGGTCATTTCCGTCCAGCGCACGGTGGGTTTCGGCCCCGGCGTCACCCCGTCCACGCCCGCGCGCCAGCGGAAGGTCACGCCGCGCCGCTCACACGCCCGCGCGAGGCCAACGGTGAGCTTGTGAATATCGCCGGTCATGTCGCTCGGGGTGAAAAAACCGCCCAAGAGATCATCCGGAAGGGCCGGTTCAAGCTCACGCAGTTCTGCGGGCGAGACGGCGAACCGCTCAAGGCCAGCCTGGTTGTAAAGCGCGTTGGTGCGCTGTGCGGAGGCAAAGCTCTTCGCATCGCGATAAAGGTGAATAATGCCGCGCTTTTCCAGGTCGAAGTCG